>VBOZ01000008.1:139171-239231 GCA_005893305.1 Candidatus Eisenbacteria bacterium
GCCGGGGCCTCCTCTGCCTTTTCGGCGCGTTCGAGGCGCCAATTCCAAAGCTCGCGCAGGCGTTCAATGACCTTGACCGAAGGCTGATCGGACTCCTTGTTCGTAAGAACCAACCCGAGCCATGTTATTGCACGCTCCCGGATTGATGCCGGAGAAATTTCAAAGAACCGCTGCACCAGAGGGTCGTGAAGAGCGAGCTTGCCGCGGTAGTAGAGAGCCATGAGATGCTCCGCTAGGCGTTCCTGGGGCCGCTCTCCATGGCCATTCTCCTCGGGCTCTGAGCCAGGCAGTCGTTCGACGGCTTTGGCATATTCATCCCGAAGGACATCGAAGACTTCATCGTATGGGTTCTGGAAGAGGAGATATGTATCCCACGCCGCACTACGCAGCTCCTCCGCACCCTCACCGTCGTATGGGAAGATCCGCGTCGTTGCCTCCGCCACCCACTTTCGATCAACGTAGGCGAGCTGAGGAAGATACTGACCATAAACCGCGCGGACACCGCGCGATTGCTCGTGGACAGGATCGAGGTGGCGCTCAATTACGCCCCGCGCTTGTGGCAGCGCATCAAGCCCTTTGCCGCCAAATTTGCGGCCGTTCTTCCGCTCGGTCTCACCCGCACGCCAGTGCGCGTAGAGTACAATCGCGCGCAGAGCAGTTCCGCGGACTGTATTGATCGCCTCCGTCGCCGGATCCTGCCGTGGAGCGTCCGATTCGTTGTCCCCCTCGCCGGGGTCCGAATCTTCAGCCAGACGCTCAAGGATTGACCATACCAGCTTGTGATGCGCGGCCGGGACTGGTGACGGCCTCAGGGCAAGTCCGTCTCCGATCAGCATCGCGATCTGGATGCGTGTCAAGCTCCAGTCTCGATCGCGATCTGCCCCCCAGGGAGCCCGCTCGCCCTCTGGGTCTGGCTGGTCAATGACCCATCGGCAGAGTTCCAAGACCTGGCGCCAAGGAAATGGAGTTTTGACCTTCAAGGCTGCGGCGAGTCCAAAGAGTAGGTGGCGCACGTAGGTAGGATCCAGACTGCGAAATGCGTTCGCCTTGAGCGCAAAGCGGCGCGGTGAAGCGGTAACTAGCTCGCCGAGGAGTCGGGCCAATCCTTCGGGAGTGGGAGACCCGAATCCGCCAGGACCATTCCATGAACGCAGCTTCGCAATGATTTGATCAATGGTCATGCTCTGGAGTTCTTCGGCGGTAAGAGGGCTCGTGGGACCGTGCCAAGAAACTACCGCCGGCTCGGGGCGCTCGAGGGGTTTCGGCTCACCGAATTCCTGCTTCAGCTCCTCGTAGAGTTTCAGCGAGGCTCCTGCGAGATGGTCCCGAATGACCGCCAGGCGGTCAAAGCGCCAGTGCCGAAGGTAGCGCTGGACTTCTTCCTCGGTTGGTATGTGCTCGCCCCACCCAATCCGGTATGGTGCTGGATCCGGGCCTTCCTGAATCCATGACAGTACGTTCTTCTGGTCATCGGCGGTAAGGTCTGCAAAGTGGTCGCGAACCAGCATAGAATATTCGTACAACAGGTCGAGATCCATAAGTGATGATCGATCGGCAAGTCGCTCGCGAATAAGCATTCGGTCAGGATATCGTGACAGGAGATATAGAGAGATCCTCCGGAAGATTCGCTGGGGATGCTTCTCAACTGCCCTGACCACAGCACCGATAGCCCCTGGGTCGCGCTCCAGAATCTGGAGTGCCGTTCTCAGAATCGATGTTGTTAGCTGATCGGGTATGTCATCGCGGTGGACCGAGTATGAGCGGTCGATGGCGCGACGCCAGACTGAAGATCCGTCCTCGCGCTCACCGTCTGGCCTCTGTACTGCAACCGCAAGCAAATCAGCAATGAGCTCAACACTCCGTGCCCCAGCTACCTCAGCGACTGACGCAAAATGGGTCTCAAGAATATGAGCGTATTCGAATGACTCAAATCGAGCTTCGACCGCATAGATCGGAAGGGTATGTACTCCCGCATCGGGCTTACGTTGCGGCATGAGGAGGGTGCGGAGCAGCAAGAACCCTGCGTCGACTTCCGACCCTTTGATAAGGTGCTCGGCCAAGGCGCCAAGCTTGCGTGGCAGGAGCAGCTGGAACCGGTACGTGGTCCAGCCAGCTATCCGGTCGGCAAACTGAGCCACGAGGTTCGCGGGCATAGTCATGAGAGCGTCGGCGAGATCCTCGAGGATCCTCGGGTTCTGCGTATCCGGAATTGCCTGAATGATGGCGAGCACGTCTTCTTGTGCCTGGGTAGCCATCCGAGCTAAGTATTTCGACTGAGGCCAAGGTGGGAAGGCGACTGTCTTTTCATCCTCGCTCAGAACGGGGTCCGGTGGAGAATCGAAGAAGCCCCGCTTCCGAAGCATCGGGATCCACTTGGGGTTTTCCAGTCGTGAGAAGAAGTACAGAGCGGCGGTCTGTGACGAGGCAACTGCTGTGCGATCGCGTCACCGTCCTTTCTCGTTGGGCTCTTCTCCGCAAGAAACCGGTCGAGTGTCTCCATAACGGGGAGGAATTTCGCTTCGAACCGCTCCAAGACGGCGTCCAAGACCAGCCGATAGTCGTCCCAGAGAGTTCGAGTCTGCGTATCGATAGGGCGGGGAACCGAGAGCCCACGACGGTGCGCGAGTCCAGCGAGACCGCGTCCCCCGCTGAGGCCCACAACCGTAAACCAGGCAGTCGCCACTCTTCCATCTAGCTCCAACCCGAGGCCGACCAGAATTGATTCAATATCCTGACGATGACCTTCCTGCCTCGCGCAGTCATCGGTCTCTTCGGCAGGGGTTGGCGATTCCGACTTCAGCGGTCCCAGAGCCTGACGGATTGAACCATCCAGCTCCCGCAGGCAGTGCCCAATCAGATGGGTGGGCGCCTGGAACGGTGGGTCGGACGACAAGACGCGGCAGGCGTCTGCAAAGAACGCGGCACCGCCAGGGCCGACCAGCCTGAGAATGCGACCGTAGAGTTCCTTGTCGCGGGGATCTCCAAACCCGGGTTCGCGCCGAAAGGGAGGCGGCATACGCATGGCTGTGCATTCTATGTTCCCGCTGGGGGGCTGGTCAAAGCACTGGGGAGTTGCCTCCTACTGATCCGGTGATCCGGTCTCAGCTTCCCTTATTGTCCTAATTTGTCCCTCCGTGTCCCCGAAAAGCACTGCGCCCCAAGAGGTCTAATCTCCTGGGGCGCCTTGTATTGTGCTCCGCGGACTGTACTTACGGTCTCGGTCGCTGAAATCCCTGTTTTCGCTTAAAAGGCAGGTGCCCGCCCCCACAACTGGTGCATCGCTAGGCAAGGAGACGACGATCACTCGATCCTACTTCATTGCTACCGGCTCGTGCGCGATCCCGATCCCCTTCGCGGAGTACCAGGGGTGGAGCTCGACGCGAAGGGAGCCGGCCTGGAGCGCGGGGTCGGTATCGCAGAGGGCTTTCGCTTCCTCGACAGTCTCGACATCGAAGAGGAACACACCGCAGAGGTCCGTCTTATCCAGGAACGGTCCAGCAAGGATGATTTTTCCCTCAGCGTGGAGGCGCGCGATGTTGGCCAGGTGGGCGCGCTGGAGCCTGTCCGACTCCTTCTCGTCCTCGACGCGGTTGGGCCCGCGGAATAGAAATCCGATCACATACTTCCTCATCGCCCACTCGGGCGGCGGATCGCCCTCGTCGGAGGGAACTCCAGCACGCGGCACCGCGGTCGCGGCCGCACCCTTCATCGCGAGCACCTCGAGCATGAGCCCATGGAGCGGGCCGTTGCTCGCCACCAGCTCTCCCCCATCGAGCGTCGGGATGCCGCCCGCGTAATCACTGACCCGCCCGCCACCTTCCTCGACTACGACCAGCGCGGCGGCCATGTCCCAGGCGTGGAGGCCGCGCTCCCAGAATCCATCGGTGCGGCCGACGCCGACCTTGGCGATCGCGAGCGAGGCCGAGCCCGCGCGCCGAACCGCCTGGGCGCGGACCAGAAACCGGCCGAACGGCCCGAGGTTGTTCCGCTCCGGATCGGCCGCTGTGACATCGTAGGCGAAGCCTGTCGCGAGAAACGCGCGCTCCAGCGTGTCGACCTGCGTCACGCGCCGCCGCCGCCCGTTCAGCGTTGCGCCGCCCCCGCGGCGCGCGGCGTACACGTCGTCCAGGAGCGGGTTGTAGACGACGCCGACGTCCATCCTTCCCGCAACCTGGAGCCCGATCGAGACCGAGAAGACCGGATACTCGTGCGCGTAGTTGGTCGTGCCGTCGATGGGATCGACGACCCACACCCGCTCGGCGCCACTCCGGTTCCCTCCACCTTCCTCGGCCCAGACGTCGTCGCCGGGAAATGCCTTCCGGAGCCGCTCCACGATCAGCCGCTCCGACATTCGATCCATCTCGGTCACGAGGTTGATCCGGCCCTTGAAGTCGATTTCCTGGACCTTACCGAAATTCTGCTTCAAGAGCGCCCCTGCCCCGCGGGCGATCTCGATCGTGACCGACAGCTCCCGCTCCCCGCGCTTCACCGCGATCCTCCGCTGGTCCGATCGTCGTTGAGATACCAATCGACGACCCGTCCCAGAAGTTTTTGCCATCCGTTCTCGTTCGGACGGTCCTTCATGGCATAGGCGTGGCTCGCGCCGGGGACGCGATCGTACGTCACGTCCTTGCCCTGTGCCTTCAGCTCGGCGAACAGCACGTCGGCCGATTTGGGATCCACGGAGGCGTCCTCCAGCCCCTGCGCCACGTAGATCCGGGCGTTCACGGGCGTGAGCTCCTGCGCCGGTGACGAGCGCAGGAACGTGAACCAGCGCCGGTACGGATGTCCAAGGAAGAGCTTCTCCGCGCTCATCGAGTCGGCCAGGACGTCGTCCCACAGAGTCAGGAACGACTTGACCCGTGTCTCGGGATCGCCCGAGGCATTGCCCATCAGCTGGCCCCGCCGCACGAGCTCGATCAGGTCATAGAGCTGCGTGGGCCCGCCGCCCGAGAGACTGGCGACGTGCGTCACGACCGGGCCCAGCTCCCGGGCGACGCGGCACGCGACGATCCCGCCCTCGGAGTGTCCCATCACGAGCAGCCGGTCCTGGCGCACGCCGTGGATCCGACGCGCGGCCCGGATCGCCGCCTTCACCGCCTCCGTCCACCGCTCGAGCGTGTGCTCGCGGCAGAACTCGTCCGTGCCGGGCTGCTCGCCGGGCTTTGCCGCCGGGTCGAGGTACTGCACGCCCGGCTTCTCGACCATCAGCGTCCGGGCCCGACCGCGGCAGACGCCGTAGAGGGTGCCCTGCCCATTCTGGGTCACGATCCTTCCGCCCCGCTCGGCGAAGTTGGAATTCCCGCCGCTCCCCTGGATGTAGACGATCAGCGGAAGGGCGCCGACCGAGTCCGGCGCGTCGCTCAGGTAGAAGGTGATCTCGCGGCGGAATCGGTCGGTGGTGAAGTAGCGCGTGAACGGCGTGCCGGCGATGGCCGATTCCTTGTGCGGCTCGTAGGTCTCGGCGCCGAAGGAAGCGGCGAGGCCGCTCGACGGCGAGCCGGGAAGGAGCGGGGCGGAAATCGCGAGCGCGACGGCAAAGGTGCGTGCGACGGTGAAGGTGCGGGCGGCGGCAAGCCTCACGTCGGCGCCGCCTCGCGCTGCCTCCCGTACTGAAGCTCGTGGAGGCGCGCGTAGATCCCTCCCTTGGCTAGGAGCTCAGCGTGCGTCCCCTGCTCGCGCAGCTCGCCTTTGTGCATCACGAGGATTCGATCGGCGTCGAGGATCGTGCTCAAGCGGTGGGCGATCACAAGCGACGTGCGTCCTTCCAAAAGCCGCTTCAGCGCGGCCTGGATCGTGCGCTCCGTCTCGACGTCGACGCTCGAGGTCGCCTCGTCCAGGATCAGGATGCTCGGGTCGTAGTGGAGCGCGCGGGCGAAAGCGAGGATCTGCCGCTCGCCCATGGAGAAATAGGCGCCGCGCTCCCCGACTTCCTCCTCCAGGCCGCGCGGGAGGCGTGAGGCGAGCCTCGCGCCACCCACTTCCTGAAGCGCACGATCGACCTCTTCTCCGGTCCGCTCGCGGTCTCCGAACGCGATGTTCTCGCGTACGGTCCCCGAGAAGAGAAAGACGTCCTGGAGCACGAGCCCGATCTGACGGCGGAGGGCCTTTCCGTCCACGTCGCGGATGTCCACGCCGTCCACGCGAATCGCCCCCTTCTGGAAGTCGTAGAACCGGGTCAGGAGATTCGCGATGGTCGTCTTCCCGGCGCCGGTCGCGCCGACGATCGCCACCTTCTCTCCAGGCGCGATCCGGAACGAGACGTCCTTCAACACCCATTCCTCGTCCTTGTACGCGAACGAGACCCGGTCGAACTCGACCTCGCCCTTCAGCCGTCCCAACGCAGTGGGCCGGGTGGGCTCGATGACGGCCGGCCTCGTGTCCAGGAGCTCGAAGATTCGCTCCGAAGACACCATGGCCGCCTGGAAGACGTTGTACTTCTCGCTCAGGTCCCGGACCGGCTGGTAGAAGCGGTCGGCGTACTGAATGAAGGCGACGACCACGCCGAAGGTGACCGCGCCCGCCAAGATGCCGCCACCGCCGTACCAGAGAATGAGGGCCACCGCTACCGCCCCGATGATCTCGACGGCCGGGAAGAACACGGCGTAGTAGAAGAGGTTCTGCACGTGGGCCGAGTAGTGATCGTGGTTCGCCTGGTCGAACTTGCGCCACTGCTTGGTCTCGGCGTTGAAGAACTTGAGGACGTCGAGTCCCTGGAGGTGCTCCTGCAGGAACGCGTTGATCCGCGCGAGCCGGGTGCGGACGCGGCGATAGGAGACGCGCACTTTCGCGCGGAAGATGGCCGTCGCGACCACCAAGAGCGGCACCGTGGTGAGCGTCACGAGCGCCAGCTTCCAGTTGAGCCAGAGCATCGCCCCCACGATCCCAAAGAGCATGAAGAGGTCGCCGATCACGGCCACCACGCCCTGCGCGAAGAGCTCGTTCAGCACGGCGACGTCCTGGGTGACCCGCGTGAGAATGCGGCCGACGGGGCGCGTGTCGAAGTAGGACGGCGTCAGCGTCTGGAGGTGGCGGAAGATGTCGAGCCTCAAGTCCTGCATCGCGCGCTGACCCACCATCGACATGGTGAAGGTCTGCACGTAGCGCAGGACGAAGCCAACGATCAGGATCCCGACGTAGGCCGCCGCGAGCAGGAGGAGCCCCCGCCCCGCTTCCGCCGGGATGGCGCCCGCGCCCGCCGTGGGCTTCACGTAGGTGTCGATCGCCACCTTCGTCAGGTAGGGGCCCGCGACCTCGAGGAGCGAGATCGCGCCCAGGAGCACGACCGAGAGAATGACCTGCTTCTTGTACGGCTTCAGGTATCGCAGGAGGCGGCCGGCAAGACGCCGGTCATAGATCGCGCCCCGCGCGTCGATGTCGTCGGCTGCCGAGCCCCAGGGACCGGCCACTAGAGCGCCTCCAGCTCTTCCACCACCTCTTCGCGGCGGTAGAGGTCGGCGTAGAGACCGCCCTCCGTGAGGAGACTCTCGTGGGTTCCGGAGGCGACGATCCTTCCCTCGTCCAGCACGACGATCCTGTTCACGCGAAGCAGCGCGGACCTACGGTGCGTCGCGAGCAGGATCGAGGGCCGGTGCTCGAGGCCGAAGAGCGACTCCAAGATCTGCTCCTCGGTGCCGGGGTCGACGCTAGCGAAGGCGTCGTCGAGGAGAAGCACGGGGCGCTCGAGCGCCAGCGCGCGCGCCAAGGCGACGCGCTGCTTCTGCCCACCCGAGAGCGTGATCCCGCGCTCGCCGATCACGGTATCGAGCCCCGCCGGGAATTGGCCCAGATCGGCTTCGAGGCCGGCGCGCCTGGCGACGCGGTCCGCGTCGGGCTTGCGCTCACCGTCGTCGAAGCCGAAGTGGATGTTGGCACCGATCGTGTCCGAGAAGAGGAACGTCTCCTGGGGCACGATGCCGAATCGCCGCCGGAGCGCACCGCGGGGCCATTGATCGGCGGGGATCCCGCCGACGAGGACGGCTCCTTCCGTCGGCTCGTAGAGGCGCGCGATCAGGTTGAGCAACGTCGTCTTGCCCGCGCCGGTGCGACCGACGATCGCGACCGTCTCGCCGGGGCGCAGGGTGAAGTCGACGCCGCGCAGCACGAACCGATCGGTTTCGGGATACTGGAAGCCGACTCCACGAAGCTCCACGGTCGCGTCCGTCGTGAGCGGGGCGCCATCCGCGCCCACGCCATCTGCGCCCACGCCACCCGCGCCGGCGCCGTCAGCCCCGTTGCGGACGACATCCTCTTCCGCCGGCAGATCCATGATGGCGCGGATGCGCTCCATCGACGCCGCACCGCGCTGGAACAAGTTCGACACCCAACCCAGCGCGATCATCGGCCAGACGAGCATCGCCAGGTAGATCTGGAACGCCACCATCTCGCCCAGGGTGATCCGCCCGTGGACCACCGAGCTCCCGCCCACCCAGAGCACGACCGCCGCGGCGATCCCGCCGAGGAGCGAGAGGATGCCCCCCATCGCGGACCAGATCCGGATCATGCCGCGATTCTTCTCCGTATAGTCCTCGTGGAGCCGCCGGAACGCGCGATATTCCCCGTCCTCCTCGACGTGCGCCTTCACGACACGGATGCCCGAGAGCGTCTCCTGAGCCTTCGCGGTCAGCGCCGCGAACGATGCCTGGATCGCCTCGTAGTAGTAGTGGAGCTTCGCGCCGAGGCGCGCGACCGCGAGCGAGAGGATCGGCAAGGGGATCAGCGAGACGAGCGTGAGCCTCACGTCGATCCGGCACATCAGGGTCACCGCCATGATGAACGTGATGATCGTGTTCGCCGAGTACATGATGCCGGGTCCGAGGAAATTCCGGACCGCGTCGAGGTCGTTCGTGGCGCGCGACATCAGGTCGCCCACCTTCCGCGTCCGGTAGGCGCTCGCCGGAAGTCGCGCGAAGTGGTCGAACATGTCGTTCCTGAGCTCGTACTCGACCCGGCGCGACATGCGGATGAGCGTCATGCGCATCGTGAAGAGGAAGATCCCCTGGAGCACCACGGCCAGGAGGATGAGCCCCGCGTCCCTCGCGATGAGGGAGCGCGCCACACCGGCCTGCAGGTGATCGACCGCTTGGCGAACGAGCCAGGGCGACCAGACCTGAAAGAGGTTCGTGAGCAGCACCGAGACCGCGCCGAAGAGGAGGGCGATCTTGTGCCGCTTCAAGTACGGAAGGAGATGGCGAAGGGCTCCGATGGGGGTTCTCCGGGAGCGGAGGCGAGTGCGAAAGCGGGCACTCTACGTCGCGCCGGCCTCCGCGAGGATCATGATGCGGCCGCACGATTCGCAGATCTGGATCTGGTCGCCTTTGCGGGCCTCTTGAAGGGCGTGCGGCGTGAGCCCCTTGAAGCAGGCGCCGCAGGCTCCCTTCTTCACCTCGGCCACGGCGACGCCGTCCCGCGCGGAGGCGAGACGCTCGTAGCGGGTCAGGAGCGGCGCGGGGACCCGAGGCTTCACAGCGTCGCGATCCTGCGAGAGCGAGTGGATGCGCTGGTCGAGCTCCGCGGCTTCGCGGGTCAGCGTGTCCTCGCCTTCCTTCCGCTTGGCATCCTCCGCCTGAACGCGCTTCTCCGCCGCGGCCACGGCGGCCGAGAGCCGTTCCTCGCGCTCGAACGACTCGAGAATCCTCGTCTCCTGGTCGGAGCGCTTGGTCTTGAGGAGCTCGATCTCGTGGAGGAGGGCCGTGTATTCCTTGTTGGTCTTGATGTTGTGGAGCTGCCGCTCCAGCTTCGCTCCCTCCGCCGCGATCGTTTCCACTTCCTTTTCGATGCCGCGCCGCGCGAGGCGGATCTGCTCCAGCTCCTTTTTCGCTTGGTCGTGCGCGGTTTTCGCAAAAGCCACCGCGTCGCTCAGCGCCTCGCGGCGCTTGGGAATCCCATCCTTCGCGCGCCTCGCTTCCAGCAGGCGCGAGTCCTGGCGCTGCAATTCGAGCAGCGCGTCCAGCTCAGGAAGCAACGGTCACCTCCAAAGAAAAACGGGGAGCGCGCATCAGCGCGCCCCCCGTGTGGGGTAGCGGGTCCCGGCGTCGGCCGAGCCCCGCCTGAAGGGGTTGGGCGTCGGCCCCGGCCTTATGGTGGGCGGTGCAGGGATTGAACCTGCGACCTCTGGCTTGTGATACCAGCGCTCTCCCAACTGAGCTAACCGCCCCGGGAATCGCTTGGTGCGCGGGGACGGTCCTCCCCGCGAAAGAAACGCGGCGTGGGTGAACGGCAACTGGGCCCACTTGGACTCGAACCAAGGACCAACCGGTTATGAGCCGGCTGCTCTCACCAGCTGAGCTATGGGCCCGAATGCCACTCTTGGTTCTCGTCGCGGACCTGAGCCGCGCAAGGTACCACCCTGGAATCGGGGGGGTCAAGGCACGCCTCACGCTCACATCATCTCCACGTAGCCCTTGAGCCGCCGGCTGCGCGTCGGATGGCGCAGCTTGCGGAGGGCCTTGGCCTCGATCTGGCGAATGCGCTCCCGCGTCACGTTGAACGTGGCGCCGACCTCCTCGAGCGTGCGCGGGCAACCGTCGTCGGTCAGCCCGAACCGCAGGCGAATCACCTTCGCCTCGCGCTTGCTCAGGGTCTCGAGCACTTCGTTCACCTCGTCCTTCAGCATCGAGAACGCGGCCGCCTGTGCGGGCGAGATGACGCTCGTGTCCTCGATGAAATCTCCCAGATTGGAATCGTCGTCCTCGCCGATCGGACGGTCGAGCGAGATCGGCTCCTGCGCCGCCTTGAGCACGCTCTTGATCTTCTCGACTGGAAGGGTGAGCTTCTCGGCCACCTCTTCCGGCGTCGGCTCGCGCCCCAGCTCCTGCACCAACCGCCGCGACGTGCGCACCACCTTGTTGATCGCCTCGATCATGTGGACCGGCACGCGGATGGTTCGCGCCTGGTCCGCGATCGCCCGCGTGATCGCCTGGCGAATCCACCACGTCGCGTACGTCGAGAACTTGTACCCCTTGCGGTAGTCGAACTTGTCGACCGCCCGCATGAGCCCGGAGTTTCCCTCCTGGATCAGGTCGAGGAACTCGAGCCCGCGGTTCGTGTACCGCTTGGCGATCGAGATCACGAGGCGCACGTTGGCCTCGATCATCTCGCGCTTCGCCTTGTCGCGCGCGATCTCTCCGGAGCGGATCTCGGTCGCGACCTCGCGAATCTGCTCGCGCAACATCCTTCCCTCGATCTCGATCCGGCGCACCTTGCGCCGCGCGTTCTTCACCTCGAGCACGTAGGCGTCGAGGTCGGCCGGCTTGAGGCCGGTCTCCTTCTCGATCTGCTTCGCCTCCTTGCGGCTCTTCTTGATCCGCTTGAGGAGGGCGTGGACCTCCTCGCCGGTCTTCCCCCAATTCCATTCCATCGTGGTGACGTCGGACTCGGCTTCCTCGAAGCGCTTCGCGAGACCCTTCATCCGCTCGGCGAGCCGCTCGATCAGCTTGTTGTTCATGTTGAGCGCGTAGAGCTCCTTCAAGAGCTCCTCGTCCGCAGCGCGAACCTTTTCCTGATGCGCCTTCCGCTTCTCCTCCGAGAGACGCCCGACCGACCGCTCCTGGATCTTGAGGAGCTTGCCGTGGAGCGCGCGGACCCGGTCCATCGACTTGAGGGCCCTGGCCCGCTCCTTCTTGGGCGAGAACTCGGGATTCCAGTTGCCGAAATCGATCTGCGTGAATTCCTCGACCCGCACCTTGCCCTGCTTCAATTTCGTGCCGAGCGCGATCAACTCTTTCATGATGGGCGTCGAGCGGAAGAGCGCCGTGCAGACCTGGCGCTCGCCGGCCTTGATGCGCTTGGCGATCTCGACCTCGCCCTCGCGGTCGAGGAGCGGCACGCGGCCCATCTCACGCAAATACATGCGCACGGGGTCGTCGTAGCGCATCGGGTGCGGGAGCACCTGCTTGTCGGCCGGGCGCTTCTCCTCCCGCCGCTTCAGCTTCAGTTTCTGCTGGGCTTCCTCGTGGGAGTCGAAGACGTCGACCTTCAGGTCGTTGAGCGCGATATAGACCTCGTCCATGTCCTCGACCGACGCGCTCTCGTCCAAGAACGTCTCGATCTGGTCATGAAGGAGGTACTGCTGCTTCCCGGCCAGCACCTTAAGGTCGTGAAAGCGGTCCGTCTTCACACGCTTCATCCGTTGACGTCTCCTCTCCATGTGACGGGTACCACCCGGGTCCTAGGAAACCGCCGGATGGCTGCTGCCGTGTAACTTAGATGCTAAATCCCTGCGTTCGGCCACAAGCCGGTCGAGGGAGCCCGAGTCGTGGGCCCTCTCGGCCTGGCGAATGGCCTGATCCAGCTCGTGGATGGAGGCCCGAAGGCGCCTTTCTCCAAGCCTCGCCAGGAGTTCCTGGGCTCCACGTCGGGACATTTCATCCGTGCGTCCCTCCTCGACACTGTGCTCGGCCAGGAGGGCCCGCGCGAGCGGCTCCAGGTCCGTGAGGGCCCGGATCTCCTCCGGGAGCGGCGCTCTGGCCATCTGGAGCCAGGATCGCAACAGCGCCTGCAATGCCGTGCTGTGAAAACAGTTGACGCCCCCGTTCGCGACGACCTCCGCGACCGCGCCTTCCTCGGTAAGGCAGCGGGCGGCGAGCTCCTTCTCGATCGGATCGAGGACCTCGGGGCGTTCGTCGACCGTTTGAGACCCGCCCCTGGCCGTAGCCGATGGCGCAGATCCCGGCCCCGATGCCACGGGCCGCGGTTGGGACGCCCCGACAGAGTCCGAGCCCCGACCTCCTCCAGAGAATCGACGCGAGCCGCGCCGTTTCGACAGGGCCTCGAGCAGAACCTCCTCCTCAATGCCGAACGCGGCCGAGCCGCGCCGAAGCATGAGACGGCGGCGGATCGGGTCATCGACCTTTGCCAATAGCTCTACATATCGCTTTACACGGGCCTCCGGGGACGGGTTCTGGCCCTCTCCAGCCAACGCGGCGCTTGCCAGGAAGGCCGCCACATCTCCCGCGGTCTTCTGAAGATCCTCGAACGCGGCGGCGCCCCGCTTGGCGATGAACGAATCCGGGTCCTCGCCGTCCGGGAGGATGAGCACCCGAACCTGGAGCCCCGCGATCAAGAGCGAATCAAGCGCCCGATCGGCGGCGCGAACGCCGGCGTCATCGCCGTCGTAGACGAGCAGAACCTCCGCCTCGAACCGCGACAGCGCACGCGCCTGCTCCGTGGTGAGCGCGGTCCCGCAGGTCGACACCGCATTCGGGTAACCGGCGGCCCGGAGCCGCATGACGTCGAGATAGCCCTCGGCCACGATGATTCGCTTTCGATCCCGGATCTCCGCCCTCGCGAGCGGAAGGCCGAAGAGCAGCCCACCCTTTCGATAGACCGGAGACTCGGGAGAGTTGATGTACTTCGGCGATTCTTCCTGCGCGATGCTTCGGGCACCGAACCCGGCCACCCGGCCCGCCGCGGCCTCGATCGGGAACGTGACCCGGCCTCGGAACCGGTCGTAGTGCGTGCCGTTCTCCCTGCGGAGGAGAAGGCCCGCCTCCTCGAGCACGGTCGGCGGCAGGAGCTTTCCCAGCGCCGCGCTCAGGCTGTCCCATCCCTCGGGGGCCCAGCCCACCTGGAAGCGATCGAGGATCGCGTCATCGAAACCCCTCCCCGCGAGATAGGCGCGCGCCTTCGCCCCGCCCGGTTCGCGGAGGGACGCGCGAAAGAAATCGTTGGCGAGCGCGTTCGCCTGATACAGGCGGTCGCGCTTCCCGTCGCCCGCTCCGCGGCCGGACGTGGGCAGCTCGATTCCGGCCCGCTCCGCCAAGACCGCGAGCGCTTCGGGAAAGGTCACCTTGTCGATCTCCATCAAGAACGAGAAGACGTCCCCTCCCTTGTTGCAGCCGAAGCAGTGCCACATCTGGCGCTCCGAGTTGACCGTAAACGATGGGGTCTTCTCCGAGTGAAACGGGCAAAGCCCTTTCCACGCCCGGCCCATGCGCCGGAGCGGCACCCGCTCCCCGACGATCTGCACGATGTCGGATGCGGCGCGGACCTCTTCCTTGGCTTCTTCCGCGGATCGGGCCGTCATGTCAGGTGAGCGTCACGATCGTGACGCCGGTTCCTCCTTCTCCAAGCTCTCCCAGACGGTATTCCTTGACCAGCGTGTTGGTCTGAAGCCAGCTCTTCATCCGCTCGCGAAGGATTCCCTTTCCCTTCCCGTGGATGATGCGGGCCCTCTCGAGGCCGCCCATGTGGGCGTCCTCGAGAAACCGCTCCACCGCGATGATCGCGTCGTCGGCCTCGAAGCCGCGGACGTCGATCTCGGTCTTGGCGTCGGGCCAATCGGCCGCCGCGGCCGCCGCCGCCCTGCCGGCGATTCCGCCGGTCGTCCTCTTCGTGGCGGTCGCGGCGCCACCGCTTGGGGCGCGGCGAAGTTGCGTCATCGGAAGCACGGCGGTCGCGCCGCCGATCCGCACCCGGACCTTGCCGTCCGCGTCGGGCGCGGTCAGCGCGGTCGCCTCGGCGCGCAACGTCGGAACGAACAGCCGATCCCCCGGCGCCACGGAGGTGACCGGCTCGCCATTGCGAGCATCCGACGGCTCCGGCGCGTCCTCCCGCTCGATCGCGTCGGAGAGTCCCTTCGCCAGCCCGCGCGCTTCCTGGAGCGTCGCCGGCGTGGTCCGTTTCTCGGCCCGCATCTTCTTCCGGTAGTCGTCGATCTGGCTCTCGAGCTGGTTCAGGAGCTCCCTCCGCGCCGAGAGCTCCGCCTGCTTCCGCTCCCTCCGCTCGGACTCCAGCCGGTCCAGCGCCGCCGTGAGCTCCGATTCCCTCGCGGCAAGCTGGCCGCGGGTGCGCTCAAGCGCCGCGCGCTCGTCGCGGGCCTCCTCGCGCAGCCGCCCCAGCTCCTCGAGAAGGCGATTCAGGTCGCGCTCGCCCTGCGGCAAGAGCGCGCGTGCACGATCGAGAACGCGCGCGTCCACCCCGAAGCGCTCCGCGACCTGGATCGCGCGGCTCCCACCCGGCACGCCGACGACCAGGCGGAAGAGCGGGCGGAGCGACGTCTCGTCGAACGCCATCGAGGCGTTCCTCACCCCGGCCGTCTCGTGCGCGAACGTCTTCAGCATCCCGTGATGCGTGGTGGCCACGCAGAGCGCGCGCCGCGCGAGCAAGGCCTCCAGCACCGCCTGCCCCAGCGCGGCCCCCTCGACCGGGTCGGTCCCGGAGCCGAGCTCGTCCAGGAGCACCAGGCTCCGCGGCGTCGCCTGCCCCAGCGCTTCGGACACGCGGCGAAGATGCGAGAGGAACGTGCTCACGTCCGATGAGATCGACTGCTCGTCGCCGATGTCGCAGATCACCCGATCGAACCAGGGGATCACGGTTCCTGCGGCGACAGGGATCGGAAGCCCCGCCGCGGCGAGCAGCGCCAGGAGCCCCACGGTCTTCATCGCGACGGTCTTTCCGCCCATGTTGGGCCCGGTCACGAGGAGCATCGGGTGCTCGTGATCGAGCTCCAAGTCGAGCGGAACGGGCGCCGCGCTCTCCCCTTTGCGGTGCCGCTCGACGAGGATCGGGTGCCTTCCCTCGCGAATCCGGAGGCTCCGTTCCTCCACCAGCTCGGGAAGAGACGCCCGCGCGTCCACCGCCCACGCCGTGACCGCCTGCGCCGCGTCGATCCGCGCCAGCTCGGCGAAATTCCGCTCGAGGGCGGGCAGCTCGCGGTGCGCGCGCGCGGTCAGCTCGCGAAGGATCCGCTCGACCTCGCGAGCCTCGGCGAGCGCGTGCTCCGCCAGCTCACTGTTCCCCTCGGCCGCCTCGCGGGGCTCGACGAAGAGGCTCGCGCCGGAGCCGGAGTGCCCGACCACCGTCCCGGGCACCAAGCGCCGGCTCCCCGACGGGATCGCGAGCACGTAGCGGCCGTCCCGCAGGGTCACAAAGCTCTCCGGCGCCGAAAGCCCGCGCTCGATCGCCTCGAGCTTCGCCGCGAGCCGGGCCCGAAGCGTGCGGATCGCGCGCCGGATCTTGGAGAGCTCCGGGCTCGCGTCGTCTTTGACCTCGCCCGACGGATCGAGCGCGCGCGTGATCTCGCGATGAAGCGGATCGAGCGGATCCAAGGCCGAGAGCGCGCGATCGAGCGCGGGAGTTTCGCGCCGCGTCTTCCGATACCAGGTCACGAGCGAGCGCACCTGATCGAGGAGAAGCGCGAAACTCCACAGCTCCTCTCCCCGGAGCGTCGCCCCTTCCGGCGCCAGGCGCGCCAGCTCGGGCCTCAGGTCGGGGGGCGCGGCGGGCGGCGGGGAATCCCCCTCCGCGTGACACGCCAGCAGATCGCCGTAAAGCTCCTGGGCGCCCCGTGCCGACTCCAGGCGTTCGTGCGGCCCGAGCGCGACGACCCGTTCGCGTCCCGGGACCGAGCGCGAGCGGGCCGCGATCGCCTCGAGCACGAGCGGAAGCTCGAGGACGGCGTGCGCGTGGTCGAGGACGCGTTCCTTTCTTGGCGTTTCCAATGGCGCCGCAGCGGGGCGCGAATTCGCGTCGGTAATGGCTGTACGTCCGGAGGTGCGGGTGGTAGCGAAGTGCCGACCCAGGAGGCGAACGGGAAACCGGCTCATGCCGGCCTCCCGCCCGTATTGCGACCTCGAATGACGCGCTACTCCGCCTTCATCCGAGCCATCATCTTTCTTTTCGCGGCGTTAAGCTTCCGCTTGCGCCGCTCGCTCGGTTTCTCGAAGTGCTGATGACGTCGTAGATCCGCGAGAACTCCAGCCTTCTCGCACTTCTTCTTGAACCGGCGAAGGGCGCTCTCGAAGGACTCGCCTTCTTTGACCCTGATGCCGGGCATCTTATAAATCGCCTCCTCACCGTGGTTTGAGGTGTCGAGACAGCCCTCCAAATTGGCCTGGGCAGCATCCGGCTAACACTACAAATGATACCCCAAAAGGCCCTCTTTGTCAAATGGGCCATATCCTGTTTTATTCTAATTGATTACGCACGACCGCCAAAAGCGCTATCGCGGCCGTCTCCGTGGTTAATCTGCTACCACCTAGTGAGATAGGCCGGAATCCAGCCTCGAGGAGCCTCCCGCCCTCTTCGTCCGTAAAGCCGCCGGGCGGTCCAACAGCCAGGGAAATAGAGCCTTGAAGCTCACCCGATGCGGATTTGATGCGGGACTGGCTCCCCGGATCCGCCACATATCTCGGCCCGTCGCCCAGAAGCGCAATGGCCGCCTCCAATGAGGCCGAGGAACGGATCGCCGGTAGGCGGCTGCGCCGCGACTGCTTCAGCGCGGAGACGGCGACCCTGGATAACCGCTCGAGGCGCGAAGATTCAAGTGCTTGGCGTCCGGCCCGGTCGCAGGCGACGAAGTCGATCGCCAGCGCTCCAAGCGGCACGGCGTGGGCCACGACCGTTTCCGCGGGTCCGGCGCCGGGGAGGCCGACCAAGAGCGTGATCGGAACGGAAAGCTCGCCCTGACCCGAAGATCGCCGCTCGATTGCGCCGACCGCGACGCGCCGATCCGACGATTCGAGAAGGCACTCGTAGGTTCCCCCCACCCCGTCGACCGCCACGAAGGGGGTCCCGGGAGCCGCTCGGTGTACGTGCAGAAGGTGGTGTGATTCCTCGCGATCGAGCGTGAGGCGATCGCCTCGGATCGCGTCGGGGGCGACCCAGAAGATCGTGTCGGGTCGTCGCGGCTTGGGCACGGCCTAGCGGCCGGCGTCGTCGCGGGGTCGCCGCGGGGCCGCGGGCTTGGCCTCGGGCAGCTCGTCGAATTCCTGGAGCAGCTTCTTCCCCCGGTCCGAGAGCTTTGCCGGCGTCGCGAGGTCGATCCGAACCAGCAGATCCCCAGGCTTCGACCGCTTGAGGCTCCGTATCCCCTTCCCGCGGAGGCGAAGGAGCTTCCCCGGGGTCGTACCCGCGGGCACGTCGATGGCCGCCCGTCCTCCGCCCAGGGTCGGGACTTCGATCCGCCCCCCGAGCGCCGCCTTTGCGACGCTGATCGGAATCTCGACCAGGAGGTCGTCTCCGTCCCTCAGGAAGAGGTCGTGCTCGATCTCCTCGATGTGGGCGATCAGGTCGCCGGGCGCGCCGCCCCGGGGACCGACGTCTCCCATGCCGGCGAGCGGGATGTAGTTCCCGTTCGAGACCCCGGCCGGGACCTGGATCGTGAGCTCGCTCTGCTCGCGGCGGCGTCCCTCGCCGGCGCAGTCGGCGCACGGCGTTTCGATCACGGTCCCCTCGCCGCGGCACCGGTCGCACGTCGTGATGTTGATCAGCTGGCCGAGGATCGAGCGCTGCACCAACCGCACCTGGCCCGAGCCGTGACAGACCGGGCAGGTCTTCCGGGTCGTCCCCTCCTTGGCGCCGGTTCCGTGGCAGGTCGAGCAGGCGCGCATATGACGGATCTTGACGACCTTCTCGACTCCGGTCGCGATCTCCTCGAGCGTCAGAGGCAGGCGAAGCTCCAGCGTGTTGCCACGCCGTTCGCGCGGGCCGCCGCGGGCCGACTGCTGCTCGAAGGCGTCGCCGAATCCGCCGAATCCACCGCCGCCGAAGTCGCGCATGAAGGCGCGAAGCGCGTCGGCCAGATCAAACCCGGCGAAGTCGCCGAAGCCGCCGCCCGGAGGGGCCGCCGGCGCGTGTCCGAAGCGGTCGTAGTGCGCCCGCTTCTCCGGATCGCGCAGAATTTCGTATGCTTCGGCGGCCTCGCGGAACCGGGCTTCCGCCTCCTTGTTCCCGGGATTTCGGTCGGGATGCCACTTGAGCGCGTGCTGGCGATACGCCTTCTTGATCTCATCCTCCGACGCGCCGCGGGGCACGCCCAGCACTTCGTAGTAGTCCCGTTTGGCCACTACCGGGGCGCTCCCGATGGTGTCGTCGTCTCCGGAGCGGCGGTGCCCGAGGGACCCGCGACGATCACCTTCGCGTGCCGGAGCACGCGGTCACGGAAGCGGTAGCCCGGCTGCACGACCTCGACGATCGTGCCCGGCGTGGCGCCGGTCCCGGCCTGTTCGGCCACCGCCTCGTGGAGCGCGGGGTCGAATGGCACGCCCTGGGGCCGGATCGGGGTGACGCCCTGCTTCTCGAGGATTCGAACGAGGCGGTCGTAGATCATCCCGATTCCAGAGAGGATCGACTCGCCTGCCTTTCCTTCCATCGCCTTCAAGGCGCGCTCGAAGTCGTCGAGCACGGGCAGGATTTCGCGCATCAGATCTTCCTGCGCGTAAATGACGGCGGCGTCCATTTCCTGGCGCCGCCGGCGATTCACGTTCTGCTGCTCGGCGAGCGCGCGGAGCAGCTCGTCCTCACGGGCGCGGAGCCGAGCCAGCTCGGCGATCGCCGGATCCGGCGCCTCGGCCTCGAGGCCGGGATCGGCGCGCTCCTGCTCCGCAGCTTCTTCACGTTTTCTTGCGTTCATCGTGCCTCCGCGAGGCGTTCCCCCACGTACGAGACGAGCGACACGAGCCGGCGGTACGGCATCCGCACCGGGCCCATGACGCCAAGAAGCCCCTGCACGCCGCGCGCCTCGACGCGCATCCCGACGATCGAGCAATTTCGGAGCGCGCCCGCGCCGTTCTCGCGCCCGATCGAGACCCGCGCTCGGCCGAATTCGGCGGTCGCCTCGAGGGCGCGCGCCATCGGCTCCCGCTCGGCCAGGAGCGAGACCAACGGCCGGAGGCTGGCCGGCGACTGGAATTCGGGCTGGGAGGCGATGTTGTCGGCGCCGTCGATCCGGACCGCGGGCGGCCCGGCGGCTTCCATGAGATGCGCGATCCGCTCGAGGAGATCCGCGGCGAGCGCGGCGCCGGCGGCTGCGCCGGCGGTGGGCGATTCCCGGCGTGCACGCGCCGCGAGCGCCGTCGCCTCTTCCGCGCCGCGGATCGGGAGCGCCTCCTGGATGCGTCTTTGGGCCTGTCGCAGGGTCGCGCCATCCGGCGGCCGCTCGGGCTTCCAGCTGGACGTGGCGACCCGGCCGGTGGTCTCCCGAAGCGCCAAGACCAAGAGACCACCCTCGAGCCCGACCACGTCGACCCGCTCCACGACCCGCTCGGCGCTGTCCTGGATCAGGACGAGCGCCAGCTGCCGGGACGCCCGCGCGAGGACATGCAGGATCTCCGCAGGAATCGGGTTGCCGGTCTCCGGGACAGGGCCGATCGCCTCGGAGACGGTGCGGCGGGTTGCCTTCGGGATCGGCTCGGGCCGCATCAGCTCGTCGACGTAATAGCGATAGCCCGCTTCCGTCGGGACGCGCCCGGCGGAGGTGTGGGGATGGCCGAGGAACCCGCGCTCTTCCAGCTGCTGCATCGCGTTCCGGATCGTGGCCGGCGAGATGCTGAGATGATAGGCCGCGCGGACATACTGCGACCCGACCGGTTCGGCTCGGGTCACGTGGCTCTCCACCACGAACGTCAGGATGCGGCGATGCCGCTCGTCGAGATCGGGTCGGGTCATGGCGTTGGGATCGATTGGCACTCACAGCTTGCAAGTGCCAATGACTAGAGGAAGCTACCAGCGGAGGCTGCGGGTGTCAAGCCGGCGCGGGCGGTGAGGGCGTCAAGCCGGGGCGGGTGTCAAGCCGGCGCGGGCGGTGCCTCGCTCATGCGGGCGAGGAGCTCGGCGGAAATCTCCTGAGCGAGGAGGAGGCCTCGATCGGTGGGCCGGACGCGGCCCGGCGGATCGAGGCGAACCGCGCCGGCGCTTGCCGCCCACTCGCTCCACCTCGTGGCGACCGGTCCCGCGAGCCGCGTGAGCTCGATCCGGCGAAGCCCCTGCGCGCGCCTGAGCCCGAGCATGATCCTCTCCTCGACCTCATCCCGCGGCGAGAGCGCCGCGCGGTCGTCCCGCGGGAGCGCCCCCTCCTCGACGCGCTCGTAATAGCGGGTCACGCCCTCCTCGTTTCTCCAGCGCTCCACGCCGTCGAACGAATGCGCGCCGGGCCCGAGCCCCAGGTAAGGACGGCGCGCCCAGTAGCCGGTGTTGTGCCGGGACTCGTAGCCGGGAAGCGCCCAGTTCGACACTTCGTAGTGGACGTACCCGGCGCAGCCCAGGACCGCGGCGATCTCCTCGTACCGCGCCGCCGCGACCTCATCGCCCGGCGCCTCGACGGCCCCGCGCGCGACCTTCGCCGAAAGGGGCGTCCCCTCTTCGACCTGGAGGCTGTATACCGAGACGTGCGGGACGCCGAGCTCCACGACCGTCTCGACGGCGCGGCGGACCCCCTCGGGCGTCTCACCGGGAACCGCGACCATGAGATCGATCGAGATGTTCGTGAACGCGGCTCTCCGCGCCCGCGCGATCGCGTCGAGCGCGGCGGCGGCGGAATGGATGCGGCCGAGCGCGCGGAGCACTCCCGGCTCGAGCGACTGGATTCCGAGGCTCAGGCGATCGACGCCGCCGCGGCGAAGGACCGCGAGCTTCTCGTCGGTCAGTCCCTCCGGGTTCGCCTCGGCGGTCCACTCGCGCACGCGGCTCAGATCGAACGCGTCGCCGATCCACGCCAAGAGCTCGCCGAGCGACTCGGGAGCCAGGGCGGTCGGCGTGCCCCCGCCGAAGAAAATCGTGCGCGGCCTTCCCCAGCGGCCGTCATCCTCGCGGGCCATTTCCCACTCGGCCCGGAGCGCGCGCAGAAGGCGCTCGGGCTCCGCCCGGTGGAGCGGCGCCTTCGCGAAAGCGCAGTAGGGGCAGAGGCTGCGGCAGTACGGCAGATGGAGGTAGAGCCCGTGTTCCACGATCATCCCACCGGGTGGAAGAGGCGGTTGAGGCGCGGCAGCCTACGGTCCGCGTCCCACGACCAGTAAAGGAACATCGCCTTCCCCTTCACGAGACTCCGCGGCAGCGCGCCCCAGAACCGGCTGTCGTGGCTGTTGTCGCGGTTGTCGCCCATCATGAACAGGTGCCCCTGCGGCACCTGGAACGGACCAAAATTGTCGCGGCGGCTTGTCTCGCGAGGCAGCACTCGCGGATCCTTGTGCACCGCGTACGGCTCCTCGCGCGGGCGTCCGTCCACGTAGAGCACCTTTTCCCGAATTTCCACGACCTGGCCGCCGACCGCGACGCAGCGCTTGATGAAATCGCGCGCGGGGTCGTCCGGATACCGGAACACGATGATGTCCCCCGGCTTCGGCTCCTGGATCGCCGGGAAGCGGTGATAGACGATCCGGTTTCCCCCAAATCCGATGTCGATCTCCGAGCCGTACACCATCTTGTTGACGAAGAGGAAGTCGCCCACGAGGAGCGTGTCCTCCATGGAACCGCTGGGAATCCGGAACGCCTGGATCACGAGGCCCCGGATCACGACCGTCAGGACGACCGCGAGGAGGATCGCCTCCACGTACTCGCGGACGGTCGATTTGATGCGCGCCTTGGCCCGCATCGTCGTGCCGGTCGTTGCAGTCGCCATGCTGGGTGTCCCCCTTTTCATCGTCGGCTCACCGCTCGACCCGGAGGACCGCGAGGAACGCCTCCTGGGGAATCCGGACGGTGCCGATCTGCTTCATTCGCTGTTTCCCCTCGCGTTGCTTCTCGAGGAGCTTTCGTTTGCGGGTGATGTCCCCGCCGTAGCACTTGGCGATCACGTTCTTGCGCAACGCGGAGATCGTCTCCCGCGCGATCACATTTCCGCCGATCGCCGCTTGGATCGCGATCGGAAACATCTGGCGCGGGATCAATTCTTTCAGCTTGAGGCAGATGTCGCGACCCCATTCGTACGCGCCCGCCCGGTTCACGATCACCGAGAGCGCGTCGACGGGATCGCCGTTCAGGACCACGTCCATCTTCACGAGATCGGCAGGCTTGTAGCCGGCCAGCTCGTAGTCGAGGGAGGCGTATCCGCGGCTCAACGACTTGAGCTTGTCGTAGAAGTCGAGGACGATCTCGCCGAGCGGAAGGTCGTAGGTCAGGTGCGCCCGGTCCTCGCTCGGGTATTGCATGCCCCCGAAGATACCGCGCCGGTCCTGCGCCAGCTTCATGATGTTGCCCACGTACTCGGTCGGGACGATGACCTGCGCGCGCACGTACGGCTCCTCGATCGACTCGATCTGGTTCGCGGGCGGCATCAGAGCCGGGTTCTCGACGACGGATAGCTCCCCGTTCGTGCGGAGCACGTGGTACTCGACGCTCGGCACCGTCGCGATCAGGTTGACGTCGTATTCGCGCGTGAGCCGCTCCTGGACGATCTCCATGTGGAGGAGCCCCAGAAATCCGCAGCGGAACCCGAAGCCGAGCGCGAGGGAGGTCTCGGGCTCGTACGTGAGCGACGCGTCGTTCAGCTGAAGCCGGGAGAGCGACTCCTTGAGCGACTCATAGCTCTCCGCCTCCATCGGGTAGAGACCCGAGAAGACCATCGGCTTGACCGGCCGGTAGCCCGGGAGCGCCGTCGGAGCGGGATCGTCCGCCGAGACGATCGTATCGCCCACCTTGGCGTCCGCCACGACCTTCACGTTCGCGATGACGTAGCCGACGTCGCCCGCCGTGAGCTCCTCCCGCGGCTCGAGCCCCAGCCGCAGCACGCCGACCTCGAGCACCTCGTAGTTCTTGTCCGTCGAAAGGAATCGGATCGCGTGACCCGGCCGGATGGTCCCGCGCGTGACGCGGACGTAGACGATCACGCCCCGGAACTGGTCGAAGACGGAGTCGAAGATCAGGGCCTGCAGCGTGCCGTCCCGCAGGTCGGCCGGCGGGGGGACCCGCGCGACGATCGCCTCGAGCACGCCCTCGATGTTCGTCCCCTCCTTGGCGGAAACCCGGATCACCTCCTCCGGTTCCACGTGGAGGAGCTGCGCCATCTCGAGCGCCACCTCGTCGGGCATGGCGGCGGGCATGTCCACCTTGTTGAGGACGGGGACGATCGTCAGGCGCTGGTCCTGGGCCAGATAGAGGTTCGAGATCGTCTGCGCCTGCACGCCCTGGGAGGCGTCGACGACCAGGATCGCCCCCTCGCAGGCGGCGAGGCTCCGCGACACCTCGTAGGTGAAGTCGACGTGTCCCGGGGTGTCGATGAGGTTGAGCTGGTAGGTCTTCCCGTCCTTCGCCAGATACGACATCGCGATCGCGTGCGACTTGATCGTGATTCCCTTCTCCCGCTCCAGGTCCATGTTGTCCAGCACCTGGTCTTTCATCTTCGACTTCGGGACGGTCTTGGTCTTTTCCAGAAGCCGGTCGGCCAGCGTGGACTTCCCGTGGTCGATGTGCGCGATGATGCAGAAATTCCGGACGGTCTCGCGACGTTTCATCGTGGCGAGATCAGAAGCGGACATGCACGGCGACGGCCAGACGCGCTTCGCCCTTGGTGTCGAGCCCCGGTCCCACCGCCGTGTCGCGTGGGGCCTCCTCGGGTCCGAAGTCGGTGTCGAAGCTCGCCAGGTGGGCGTCGACGTAAGCGTCGGCCATTTGGAGCAGGTGGACCGCGATGCCCCACCAGACGTAGTTCACTTTCAGGTTGTAGTGGCTGTCTTTGCCCAAGGCATCCCCGATGTTTGCCGCGTGCTGCTCCTTGTGATACTCGTCGAGCGCCTTCGAGAGCAGCAGTCCCTCGCCCCCCACGACCACGACCGCCTTGAGCCATTTGTGATTGGCGATCTGACCCCAGCCGGGCACGATCGCCGAGCGAAGCATGACGCCGAGCGGCGAGGGAAAATGCCGCGCCGAATCCGGTGGGGCCCCTCCCTTGGCGTTCGCGCCCGCCGCGGCGGACGCGCCAGGAGCCGAGAGCGCCATCAGGAGGGCCGCGACGACGCCAGCGCCGGTCCGGAACCCCGATCGCTGGGCGCTATTCCTTCGTGAAGTAATGGGCGATCGCCATGAAGAGCAGAAGAATGCCGCCAAAGACGTAGACCCCGATCACCGCGCCCTTCGTGAAGTCCGCCCCGAGCGTGGAGTGCTGGAGCAGATACTCCAGACCTTGCGCGAGCGCCACGAGAAGGACCAGGAGGAGAACCAGCCACCACTTCCGCACGACCGCGAGAATCGCGATGACGATCACGACGCCCATGACCCGCGGATCGTTCCAGTTCAGTCCGAACCACGATTGGAGCAGATCGTTCACGGTCTCACTCCTTTCGGCGTTGGCGGGAACGTGTGGGAATCGAACCCACCTCGGACGTTGGAAACGCCCGACAGAAGGATTTGAAGTCCTCGGAGACCACCAGATCCCATCCGTCCCCGCAGCGGCATCGGCTCAGGCGGTCACCTCGAGCGGGCGCGCACCGGGCGCGAGCACTTCGCCGACGACCGCCGCGCTCACCTTGGACCGTTTGAGCCTGCGGATCAGCGCCTCCGTCTTCGATGACGGCACCGCGATCAGAAGCCCGCCCGACGTCTGGGGGTCGACCAGCGCGAGGCGCAGGGGCTCCGGCGTGGCGCCATCCCACGTGATGTCGGGCTCGATGGCTTCCCGGTTCGAATGAAGGCCGCTCGAGGCGACGCCCTGGGCTGCGAACTCGCGCACGCCCGGAAGAAGCGGAACCGCGCTGCTCCAGATGCGGATCGTCTTCTTGCTGGCGCGGGCGATATTTCGGGCGTGGCCCAGAAGGCCGAAGCCCGTGACATCGGTGGCGGCGTGGACGCCGGAGGCGCGCATCGCCTCCGACGCGGCCCGATTCAGCGTTTTCATCTGGCGCGTCATCGTCTGGAGGAGCGGCCGGGGCAGGAGGCCGCGCTTCAGCGCGGTCGCCAGAATTCCGACCCCGATCGGCTTCGTGAGGACGAGCAGGTCGCCGTTCTTCGCGCCGGCGTTCGTGACCACGCGCTTCGGGTGCACTTCCCCGGTCACGGCGTAGCCGAACTTGATCTCGGGGTCCCGGACGGAATGCCCTCCCATGATGAGGACGCCGGCCTGCTTGAGCGCGTCGGCGCCGCCGCGCACGATCTCGCGCAGCACGGCCGGATCGCCGGTCTCCGCGGGGAAGCAGAGGATCGAGAGCGCGAGCTTCGGGACGCCGCCCATGGCGTAGACGTCGCTCACCGCGTTCGCCGCCGCGATCGCGCCGAAATCGTAGGGGTCGTCGACCATCGGCGTGAAGAAGTCCACCGTCTGGACGAGGGCCAGCGTCGGGCTCATCTTGTAGACGCCGGCGTCGTCCCACGTCTCCGGGCCGACGAGGAGCCGCGGCGACCGGGACGGCGGCGGGAGCGCGCCCAGAATTTCCTGGAGCACTTGGATCGGGATCTTGGCCGCGCATCCGGCGCAGGCTACTTGTTGCGTGAGTCGAGGCGCCTCGACGGGGGGGCGGCTTACGCGATAAGCGCCCATGCTTCGATCTCCACGCGGCAGGCTCGAGGCAGCTCCCGCACCGCGACGGTCGTGCGGGCGGGCTTGGGTTCCGGGAAGCGGCGCGCGTAGATCTCGTTCATCGCGCCGAAGTCCGCCATTTCGGCCAGGAAGACGGTCGTCTTGACGACGTGGGCGAGCGACGCGCCGGCCGACCCGAGAATCGCCTCCAGGTTGTCGATCACCCGCTCCGTCTCGGCCACGATCCCTCCCGCGACCAGCGCGCCGGTCTTCGGATCGAGGCCGATCTGGCCCGAGGTCGTGATCCAGCGGCCCGTGAGCGGACCCGTCCGTCCCTGAACGTAGGGACCGATCGCGGCGGGGGCGCCGTCGGTGCGGAGGACAGTACCGGACGGCGAAGGGCTCACTCGACCGTGACGCTCTTGGCGAGATTTCGAGGCTGGTCCACGTCACAGCCGCGCTCGACCGCGATGTGGTAGGCCAGGAGCTGGAGCGGGATCGCCGCGAGAAGCGGCGTCAGCGAGCCCATCGTCCGCGGAATGTAGAGGACGTGGTCGGCCTTCGTCCCGACGTGCGTGTCGCCTTCGGAGGCGACCGCGATGATCTTCCCGCGGCGGGCGCGCACCTCCTCCATGTTGCTCAGGACCTTCTCATAGGCGGAATCCTGCGTGCAGATGAACACGACCGGCATGTTGTCGTCGATGAGGGCGATCGGGCCGTGCTTCATCTCGGCCGCCGGATATCCCTCGGCGTGGATGTAGGAGATCTCCTTGAGCTTCAGGGCTCCCTCCAGGGCCACGGGGAAATTCACGCCGCGGCCCAGATAGAGGAAGTTGTTGTGGTGGGCGTAGGCGCGGGCGATCGTCTTGATCGACTCCGCCCCCGCGAGGATCGTCTCGATCTTCCCGGGGATCAATTCCAGCTCCCGCACCAGCTCCGCGCCCAGCTCGGGCGAGAGCTCGCCGAGGCGGCCCAGGTAGAGGGTGAACAGGGCGAGCGCCGCGACCTGCGAGGTGAAGGCCTTCGTCGACGCCACGCCGATCTCGGGGCCGGCGTGAATGTAGACCCCGCCGTCCGACTCCCGCGCGATCGTGGAGCCGACCGCGTTGCAGACGCCGAGCACGCGGGCTCCCTTTCGCTTCGCCTCGCGCATCGCGGAGAGCGTGTCGGCCGTCTCGCCCGACTGGCTGATCGCGATGACCACGGTCCCCGGCTCCAAAATCGGGTTCCGATACCGGAACTCGGACGCGTACTCGACCTCGACGGGGATCCGCGCGAGCTCCTCGATCAGGTACTCGCCGATCATGCCGGCGTGCCACGACGTGCCGCACGCCGTGATGACCACGCGGTTGATCGCGCGGAGCTCCGCCGCGCTCATGTTGAGCCCACCCAAGCGCGCGGTCCCTTCATCCGCGAGCAGGCGTCCCCGGAGCGTGTTGCGGAGCGATTGGGGCTGCTCGAAGATCTCCTTCAGCATGAAGTGCGGGAAGCCCGCCTTCTCGATCATCTCGAGATCCCAGTCCACCGTCTCGACCTTCTTCGCGACGGTCTCCTCGCGGATCGTGGTGGTGTGGATCCCGGCCGGGGTGAGCACGACCATCTCCTCGTCGTCCAGGTAGACCACTTGATTCGTGTGGCGGATGATCGCCGAGACGTCGGACGCGAGGATGTACTCCGAATCGCAGATGCCGACGACGAGCGGGCTGCCGTGCCGCGCGCCGACGATCTTGGAAGGGTCGTCGGTAGAGATCACCGCGATCCCGTACGTGCCGGTCAGGAGCCGGAGCGCCGCCGCGACGGCCTTCTCCAGATTTCCGGTGTAGAACTTCTCGACCAGATGGGCGATCACCTCGGTGTCGGTGTCGGTCGTGAACCGGTGCCCTTCCTCCTGGAGCTTCGTCTTGAGCGTGGAGTAGTTCTCGATGATGCCGTTGTGGACGACCGCGATGCGGCCCTTGCAGTCGACGTGCGGGTGCGCGTTGATCTGGTTGGGCTCGCCGTGCGTGGCCCAGCGCGTGTGCGCGATGCCGAGGGTCCCCGACGGATGGGTCACGTTGATCCGCGCCTCGAGCATCGCGATCTTCCCGGCGGTCTTCTCTATCTTGATCCCGTCACCGTTCAGGATGGCGAGGCCGGCGGAGTCGTAGCCTCGATACTCCAGACGCCGGAGCCCCTCCATGAGGATCGGCACGGAGTCCTGAGGTCCTACGTATCCGACGATGCCGCACATGGCTTGTCAGCCCCCTTGTGATGCCGGCCGCGCGGCGCGAACCCGCTCCAGCGCGGCCGCGGCTCGAGCGATCAGCGACTCGGCGCGCTCCTGGCTGCCGGCCTCCGCGATGATCCGAACGGCCGGCTCCGTCCCCGAGGGACGGACTTGCACCCAACTATCTTCCCAGACGTACTTTTCTCCGTCCAGAACATTGCGTTCCGCGTCCGGGAACTCCCGCGTGAGCGCCGCGGCGAGCGCCGCCAAATCCGACAGCCGGAGATCCAGCTTCCGCTTCAACATCACGGAGGACGGAAGCTCTTTGACGCGCTCGCTCAGAGGACGGGCGTCTGCCGAGAGCCAATCGAGCGCGATCGCGGCCGCCAGGAGGCCGTCCCGCGTCGCGTGAAGCGCCGGATAGATCACCCCGCCGTTCCCCTCTCCCCCGATCACGCCGCCCCGCTCGAGAAGCGCTTGGGCCACGTGCGCCTCCCCGACGCGCGTGCGGATGACGGGCACGCCGTGGCGGCGCGCGATGGCGTCGATCGCCATGGAGGTGGATGCGTTCACGACGACGGGACCCGGGCGCGCGGCCAAGGCCCAGTCGACCGCGATCTGGAGCGTCCGCTCTTCACCGATCGGCTCTCCGCGCTCGTCGACGATCGCGAGCCTGTCGGCGTCGGGGTCGTTGGCGAAGCCGATCGCCGCGCCCGACCGGCGCACCAGCTCCCCGAGCGCTCCGAGATTTTCGGGGAGCGGCTCGGGGACGCGCGGGAAGAGGCCGTCTGGCGTGCAGTAGATGGCCTCGACTTCGCAGTTAAGAGCGCGGAGGAGCGCCGGCGTCGCCACCGAGCCCGCGCCGTCGACGCAGTCGACTCCGACCCGGAACCGGCGCGACACGATGCGCTCTCGGTGGAGCCCAGGGAGCGCGAGGATCGCGTCGCGATGCCTCGCGATCGCCTCGTCGTCCACCCGATGCGCGCCGACGCGCTCGTGCGTCACCCACGCGGCGGCGCTCTCGAGCGCCCTCCGCGCGACGGCCTCCGATTGAGCGGGCGCGAGGAAGGTCCCGCCGGGTCCGAAGAGCTTGAGCGCGTTCCACGGCGCCGGGTTGTGGCTCGCGGTGACGGCGAGCCCGCCCGCGGCTTCGTGGTGGCGGATCGCGAAGAGGATGGTGGGTGTGGGCGCGATCCCGACATCCACGACGTCGTGGCCCACGGCGAGGAGCGCCGCCTCGGCCGCGCGCGAGACCCACGCCCCGCTCGGGCGGGAATCGCGGCCCAGGACGACCGGGCCGGGACCGAGCAGAGAGCCGTGCGCCCCCGCGAAACGGACGATCACGTCGGGCGTGAGCGATTGTCCCACGATGCCGCGAATGCCCGACGCGCTCACCATGAGACCGCGCCATGGATCGGGAGATTCGATCGGTAACGCCGCGGCCGCGGCCCCCGAACGTGGGGGCGCGGCACGCTCTTTGTTCGTCATAATGCTGGACCGTCTGGCGGGAACGGCCGTCCCTCGAGTGGAGCTGGTGAGCGGAATCGAACCGCTGACCTACGCATTACGAGTGCGTTGCTCTACCAGCTGAGCTACACCAGCTCGTGAAGCGATGCCCGCGAGTCTCGCGGATAGTGAGCCGAAATAAAAAGATGGTGCGACCCCGCAGAATCGAACTGCGGACACCCACATTTTCAGTGTGGTGCTCTACCAACTGAGCTAGGGTCGCGCCGGACGGAAAGGCTAGCACTACAGCGTGTTCCGGGTCAACTAGGCGAGGCGGCTGCGTCGATCGTTCTTGCCGCCGCCCCGGCGGTCCGGCTTCCCGCGGCGGTCGTGGTTCTCGCGGACGGGGAGGTAGATGCTCACGATGCTGCTCCAGTCGCCTTCGCTCCGGGCCCGGATCTCCCCGCCGTGCTCGCGGACGATCTGGTAGGCGACGGCCAATCCCACCCCGGCGCCGTACCGGCGCGAGGACGAAAACGGCACGAAGAGTCGATCGAGGCTCTCGCCCGGCGTCTTGGGTCCGTCATGCGCGATCTCGGCCTGGACGTGTCCGGCGCCGTTTCGCGTCTCGACGCGCAGGCGCCCGCCGCTCGGCACCTGATGCAGCGCGTACTGAAGGACGTTGACGAGCACCTGGCGCATCTTGTCGTTGTCGATGAGGAGGCTCGGGACGTCGGGAGAGAGTCTCTTCAGTAATCGCACCCGCCGCTTGACGAGCTCCTCGGACTGCGTTTCCAGCACTTCCTGCACGAGCGCGTTCAAGCTCTGGAGCTTGAGCCGCGGCCGCGTCATCTGCGCGAGCGAGAGCTGCTCCGTGAGAATCCGCTCGAGCCGCTCCGTCTCCCGGAGGATGATCTCGAGATACTCGCGGTTCGGGTCGTCCGGCCCGACGCTCCGAAGAACGCGCCGCGCGAAGCCCGTGATGGCCGCGATCGGGTTCCGGATCTCCTGCGCGACCTGAATCCCCCGCTCTCCGACGACGGCGAGCTTCTCCGAGTGGCGGAGCTGTGCCTCGAGCTCGCGGATTTTCCGATCGACCCGCGTGGCCGACGCCTCCGAGCCGTCCCGGATCGCCGCCAACGTAGCGAGGGACGCCGCCATCTCGGCGACCTGGATGTCCTCCGCGTCGAACGGCTCGGCGGGCTCGCCTCCGGCCCCGCCCTTTCGGACCACGAGCACCGCGCCCCGCAGCGCGTCGTCCGACCGAAGCGGGACGGCCAGCGCCGATCCCCACTCCTCCGGGAGCGTTCCCGGGAGCCTCGTGTCCGACCGCACGTCCTCCACCGCGATCGGGCGCGCGTCCGCGTCGAACCAGGTGCGCAGCTCCTCTCCGATTTCCGAGAGATCCCGGTCGGCCGCGGCCGGATCGCCCAGGGCCGCCGCCACCGTGAACCCTTCCGGCTCGGCGAGGGTCCACACCACCCCGATCTGGCCGCCCGTGGCGGGGAGGAACGCGCGCAGCGCGGCTTCGGGCCAGGCCTCGGCGCGGGACGTCTTGAGCGTCACGACGGCGAGATCGAGCAGCGCCCGGGTTCCCGCCCCCCGGCGGCGGGAAAGAGCGAGGAGACCCGAGGAATCGAGCGCGATTCCCGCCTGCGACGCGACGACGCTCAGGAGCTCCATTTGATCCGACGTCCAACCCGCGATCCCCGGCGCCGCCGACAGCACGAGCAGCCCCCGGACCCGCTCCCGACCGAAGACGGGGAGAATGGCGGCCGGGCTGTCGGGCAGATGCTCGACCAGAAGGGTCGGCAGCCTGAGCTCGCGGTTCGGACGCGTGACCACCGCGGTGCGCCCGTCGAACACGGCGTCCGAGAGGAGATCCTGATCTTGATCGAGCGGAATGAGGGTGTCGCGGAGACGCTCGAACACCGCGCCGTCGAAGATGCCGGCAGCGGCCAACGGCTCCACGTCCAGGTAGCCCTCGGGCCCCGCGATCCCCGTGTCCAGGTCGGCCCTGCGGAAGGAGGCCGCGAGCGCGAGCCCTGCGGGATCGGACTTCACCTCGAAGAACAGGAGCGTGTCGATGACCTCGGCAAACGCTCCCGCGAGGGCGCCAAGCAGGAGCTGCGCCGTGCGTCGAGGGCTCGTCGACGTGTGGAGGAGCGGGAGCGCGCGGAGGAGGAGCGCGACCGACTGGTATCGCCCGTCCTCTTCGACCTCGGCTTCGGGGCTCCTTCGGCCTTCCTCCTCGAGGAGGCGGAAGAGAAGCTCCTGCGTCGGCAGCACGCCGGACGAGCCCGCCGGGACGCTGCCGGCCAGCTCCACCGCCCCTTGGAGGCGCGCGCAGTGAACGCAATCCTTGGTGAACCGGCTCTCGAAATCGGGACGCGGCTCGAACGGACAGGGGCGCGGCTCGAGGTAACAGGCGCCCGCGGCGGCCCCTTCGGGGGCCCCGATCCTTCGCCCGGCGTACCGTTTCCATGCGAGGACAAGCTGCTCTTCAAGTCGTGCGGTGGCGGACGATCGTTTCATGCCCTCAATCCCCTCCCTCGGCGCGTCGCAGAGACGGGGATTCCCCTCTCCCCGGTATACTCAAGTTGATTTACGGCACCCGTGGGCTTTATCTTGAGCAGGGAGTCTGCGGATAACTATTTGGGACGAGGAGGCTTACGGATGGAAGCCAAGCGGCAGGAACAACCCCCGCAAATCAACATGGAGATCGGCGAGCGGGAGGCGGAGGGGATCTACTCGAACTTCGTCGTCATCAGTCACTCGCTATCGGAGTTCGTGCTCGATTTCGCGCGGGTTCTTCCGGGCACGCCGAAGAGCAAGGTGTTCGCGAGGATCGTCATGACCCCGCCGAACGTGCGAGCGCTGCTTCACGCGCTCGAGACCAATATCGGGAAATACGAGGGGCAGTTCGGCAAGATCCGCACGCTGAACGAGGGTCAGTCGAAGGAGATCGGCTTCACGTCCTGACGGCCGCGGGAATCGGAGCGGGAATCGCCTCGCGCGGCGGCGTCTTCCACCGCCGGTGGAGCCAGTACCAGTGGTCGGGGCGACCGCGGATCGCCTCCTCCAGGGCCTTCGTCATCTCCTCCGTGAGCCGGCGCACCTCCGCCGCCTCGTCGGCTTCCGGGTTCGGGTGGAGGACCCGAAGAACGCGCGCGCGAAACCGCCCCCGCCCGGATCGCTCCATCACGGCGACGCCGATCGGCGCGTTCGCCGCGATCGCAAGCCTGGCCGGTCCGGTGTGCGTGGAGGCGGGCCGGCCGAAGAACGGCACGTGGATCCCGGCCCGGCGCGCGTCCTGATCAGGGAGCATGCCGATGAAGGCGCCTCCTCGGAGCGCGCGTAGGGCGGCCCGCATGCCGTAGCCGATCACGATCGGCTCGACCCCCGCGCGCCGGCGGACCTCGTTCAGGTAGTCGTCGCTTCCCGGGTTGGTCTGGCGAGGGAGGAGATACTTCACGGGCGCCAACCCCATTCCGCCGAACATCCCCAGTAGCTCCCAATTCCCGAAGTGACCGGTGACGGTCACCGCCCCGCGGCCGTCGCGCCCCCACTCCTGAAACGGCTCGAACCCGACGAACTCGATCCGCGCGAGGAGATCCTCGCGGCGATGCGCAGGGATTGCGAGAAACTCGAGGAAGCTCCGGCCTAGCTGCTCGAAGGCGCGTCGGGCCGCGGTCTCGGCGTCGAGGCCGCCCGGCGTGGGACCGAGCGCCATGGTCAGGTTCTCGATCGCGATCCGGCGGCGGCGGCCGAGCACGCGGAAGGCCGCGGCACCGATTCCTGCTCCGAGGTCGCTCGCGCGCTCGAACGGAAGAGCGCGCGCGACGGCGCCGAGGGCACGAAGCGCCCCGGCTTCGAGGCGTTGGCGAAATCTGCGAAACGGCCGGTGCTTGGCCACGTCAGCGCCGGACCAGGCGACGCACGGCGCCGCCCGGCTCGCGGCGGGCGCGGCCGAGGATCTCGAGGAGCACGAAGGCGGCGCTCGCCTCCGCGATCGTGAGGTTCGCGCGGCGCGCGGCGTGATCCAGTGGCTCCGGGTGCCCGCGAAGCGCCCTCCAGAGCAGCTCTTCCCGGTCTCCCAGCGCCGTGCGCTCCGGCGGCGTCGCGGGCTGCACCGCGGCCACGCCGGCCGTCGCCGCTCCCGGGACGCCCTGCGGCCGGACTCCTTGGCCGACGCCGAGAAGCTCGAGCACGTCCGCCGCGTCGCGGACGAGCGTCGCGGCGCCGGAGCGGATGAGCGCGTGCGGTGCCATGCCGAGAGGATCTCTCGAGTCCCACGGCACGGCTCCCAGGGGCCGGCCGAGTCCCCGCGCCGCGGTCGCGGTGAGGAGCGCCCCGCTCCGCTCCCTCCCCTGAACGACGACGACCGCGCCGGAGATCGCCGCGAGAATGCGGTTTCGGGACGCGAACGTATTCCGTGTCGGGGCCGATCCGGGAAGGAGCGCGCTCAAGATGCCGAGCGATTCGGCGAGCGCGCGCTGGAGGGCTCGATGCTCCTTGGGGTAGACGCGCTCGAGGCCCGTCCCGAGCACGGCGCCGCTTTTCCCGCCGGCTTCGAGCGCGCCTAAGTGCGCCGCGGCGTCGATCCCGCGCGCGAGGCCGCTCACCACGGCGACTCCTTGCTCGGCAAGGGACCGCGCGAGCCCAAACGCCACGTCGCGGCCGTCGTCGCTCGCGTCGCGGGCGCCGACGATCGCCACCATGGGGCCGGGATGATTCCAGGGCCCGGCGAGAAACACGACGCGAGGGCCGCCTGCGAGGGATGAGATACCGGCCGGACAGTCACGGTCATGAACCGGGACGGCGCGGCCGCCCGACCGCTCCAGATGCCGGGCCGCGCGCTCGACGGCGCGCTCCGTCTCCGGGAACGGGATCCCGGCGGCGCCGCGCGGGCGCGCGGCGAGACGCAAGAGCTCTCGAACCCCCTCCTCCACCCTTCCCCCGCGCGCCGGGGCGCGTTCAGCCTGATTCCCGCTCGGCGCCCTCGTCCCCGATCACGTCTTCCCAGCGAAGGCCGTCCTCGCCGACGGCCCGCGCCAGATGTCGTCGATCCGCCTGGCCGAGGAGCGCCGGATCGTGCATGAGATCCGCGATCTGCTCCGCGATCCCGGAATTTCGCGTCGCGAGACCGTCGAGGGCGAACCGGCGCGCGCGCTCGGGAAGCGCATGGATCGCGACGGCGACCTCGAAGCGTCCCAGCTCGTTTCCGCAGACGAGGACCAGCGCGTCCCGGGCGGCATCGCGCACGGTGCGGTTCGGGTCCTTGAGGAGCGCGACGAGCGGCGCGGCGGAGACCGGGAGGCCCATGCGTCCAAGGGCGGATGCCGCGGCCGTGCGCGTATACCAGAGACCCGAGTTCAAGTATTCGATCAGCGGCTCCACGACCCCCTCGCCGAGGGTCGCGAGCGCCCTCGCCGCTTGGTCTCGCAGGAACCAGCTCTCTTGCTTCAGAACGTCGAGCAGCACTTCGATCGAATCGGGGGTCGGATTGCGCGCCAGCTCGCGGATCCATTCCAGCTTCTCTTCCGGCTCGCGGTGCCGGAGCTCTTCCCAGAGCCTTGCCGCATCCTTCGGTATCATCGTTACTCCTGTATGCCGGCGACTGGGTCGCCGTTCCATCGATCCGCGTCGGATCCTCCCGACGCGAGGAGCATAATCCAAATCTGGTCCAAGAGCTCCCTAGTTCCTTCGCCGGTCACCCCTGAGATCGAGCCTCCCCAGCGCGCCGCCTCGAGGGGGAAGGGGGGCTCCGCCGAGCGGTCGTCCACGGCAAGGTCGCTCCGGCTCAAGGCCACGATCCGCGGTTTCCGCGTCAGGTCCTCGTGATACGCCTCGAGCTCGCCCAGCAGAACCCCGAGATCGCGCCCGGGGTCGGGCGAGAGGCTGTCGATCAGGACGAGCAGGATCCGGGTCCGCCAGACATGGCGCAGAAACTCAAGCCCGAGCCCCTTGCCCGCGTGCGCTCCCTCGATCAAGCCCGGAAGATCGGCCATCACGAAGCTCCGCTCCGCGTCGACGCGCACGATGCCCAGATGCGGCTCCAGCGTCGTGAACGGGTAGTCGGCGATCTTCGGCCTCGCCGCGCTCAGCCGCGAGAGAAGGGTGGACTTGCCGACATTGGGGAGACCGACCAGTCCGACGTCGGCGATCAGGCGAAGCTCGAGGCGGATCCGCCGCTCCTCGCCGTCGGTGCCGGGCTCCGCGTTCCGGGGCGCCTGGCGCGTCGGCGTCGCGAAGCGCGCGTTGCCTCGCCCCCCGCGGCCCCCGCGGGCCGCCACGTAAGTCGCGCCCGGTTCGACGAGATCCGCCACCGTGGCCCCGGTCGATTCGTCGACGACGAGCGTCCCCGGGGGCACGGGGACGAGAAGATCTTCCCCGCTCTTCCCGCTCCGCTGATTCCCCGATCCGTGCGCTCCCGAGTCGGCGCGGAATCGCGTCCGGGACTGAAAGTCGAGGAGGGTGCGGAGGTGAGGGTTCACGGTGAAGATCACGCTCCCGCCGTCCCCGCCGTCGCCGCCGTCGGGGCCTCCCTTCGGCACGTACTTCTCGCGCCGGAAGCTCACGCAGCCGTTCCCGCCGCGGCCGGCCACGACGTGGATCGATGCGCGGTCGGCGAACACCGTCCCTGCCCCCTACCCCATCGCCTCGATCACGGCGCTCGCCGCGGCTTGCGTGCCGACGGCCGTCGGATCGTCTCGGCGGGGTTTCATGTCGTACGTGACGTGCTTTCCTTCGCGGATCACTTTCGCGATCGCGGCCTCCAGCCGCTCGCCCGCTTCGTTCTCCCCCAGGTAGCGGAGCATGAGCATCCCGCTCAGGATCATGGCGAACGGGTTGACGCGATCCTTGCCCGCGTACTTCGGGGCGCTTCCGTGCGTCGGCTCGAAGAGCGCGGCGTTCGCCCCGATGTTCGCGCCGGGCGCGACGCCCAGACCTCCGACCAACCCCGCGGCGAGGTCGGAGAGGATGTCGCCGTAGAGGTTGGGCAGAACGAGGACGTCGTAGTCTTCCGGGTTCTGGACCAGCTGCATGCACATGTTGTCGACGATCCTGTCGTTGAAGCCGAGCTCCGGAAACTCGCCGGCCACACGCCGCGCGAACTCGAGGAAGAGACCGTCGGTGTCCTTCATGATGTTGGCCTTGTGAACGGCCGTGATCTTCTTCCGCTGATGCGCGCGCGCGTAGCGGAAGGCGTGGCGGACGATTCGCTCGGTCCCGGAGACGCTGATCGGCTTGATCGAGATGCCCGAGTCTTCCTTGATCTCGCGGCCGGCCTCCCGGAGCACCAATTCCCGAAGATGGGCCGCGCCGGCGGAGCCGACGTGGAACTCGATGCCGGCGTAGAGATCTTCCGTGTTCTCCCGGACGATCACGAGATCGATGTTCTCGAAGCGGGAGCGGACTCCCGGGTACCACTTGCAGGGGCGCTCGCATGCGTAGAGGTCGAGCTCCTTGCGGAGCGCCACGTTCACGCTCCGGAAACCCGAGCCCACCGGGGTCGTGATCGGCCCCTTGAGCCCGACCTGATTCCGGCGCAGCGATTCCAGAACCCGCTCGGGAAGCGGCGTCCCCTCCCGCTCATGCGCGACCATTCCGGCTTCCTGGATATCCCAATCGAAGCGGACACCCGTCGATTCGAGCACGCGGCGCGTCGCCGCGGCGAGCTCGGGACCGGTCCCGTCGCCGGGGATCAAGGTCACGCGATACGCCATGGATTCCCTTCCCAAGGAGGATGAAGCGCGTCTAGCCGTCTATTGTCGGATAGAGGCTTACGAGGTCCTGTGGCTTCGATCGATTGTCGAGGGGACCGAGCGCGCCTGCCTAGCTCGGGGGCAACGTATCAGAGGGAGTCCGAGCGAGTCAAACGGATTTGCCGTCGCCACTGCCACTTCCGGGCTTCGGCCCGGCTTTCGGCTTTGATTCATCCTTCACTTTAGGCGGAGCCCCGGACTCCTTCTTTTTCTGATCCTTATAGGATTGGGACCGGTAATCCGTCACGTAGAACCCGCTCCCCTTGAAGATCATGCCGGCGCCCGAGCCGACAAGGCGTCGCAGCTTCCCGCGGCATTTCGGGCATCGCTTCCGGGGCTGATCGGACATCTTCTGGAAGATCTCGAACCGATGCCCGCACTTCAGGCATTCATATTCGTAAGTCGGCATGTGCCTCAGACCTCACATTCGTTGGAGCGCCGCGTCCATTCGATCCAGACCGTCGTGGATCTCCCGCTCGCCGACGGCGTAGGAGAGCCGCAGGTGCCCTTCCATGCCGAAGGCCGAACCCGGGACGCAGACGATTCGGGCTTCGTCGATCAGATAGTCGCAGAGACCGACGGAGTCTTTGACGCCCTTCTTCGCGCCACGGATTCGCTCGCTCAGATCGGGGAACGCGTAGAAGGCGCCGTCGGGCGGCCGCAGGTGAACGCCCGGAATCCTGGCCAGCCTCTCGACCACGAGATCCCGCCTCGCCGCGAACGTGTCGCGCATCGCGTTCGCGGTTCCCATATCGCCGGTGAGCGCGCGGAGCGCCGCCTGCTGCGAGACCGAGGAGGGATTGGAGGTCGACTGGCTCTGCAGGCGCTCCATTCCCTCGGCGATGTCGGGGGGCGCCGCCGCGAAGCCGACGCGCCATCCGGTCATGGCCCACGTTTTCGAAACGCCGTTCACGAGCACGGTCCGCTCGCGGAGCTCGGCGCACTCCGCGATGCTCACGTGGCGATCACCCGTATAGATGAGGTTCTCATAGATCTCGTCGGAGAGCACGAAGAGGTCGTGCCCGAGCACGACCTTCGCGATCGCCTCGATCTCCTCCCGGTTGTAGACGGCTCCCGACGGGTTGTTGGGGCTGTTCAGGATGAGGAGCCGCGTCCGCGGCGTCACGGCGCGGACGAGATCGGCCGGGGTCACCTTGTAGGATCCCGGCCCCGGGGCGACTGAGACCGGCACCGCGCCGACCAGGCGAACGATCTCCGGGAAGGTGACCCAGTACGGGACCGGGATCAGCACCTCGTCGCCCGGCTCGAGCAGCGTGAAGAGCGCGTTCCAGATCGAGTGCTTCGCCCCGTTCGACACGACGATCTCGCGCGGCGCGTAGGAAAGTCCGTTGGCCCGGGCGAGCTTCGCGGCGATCGCCTCCCGCAGAGCCGCGGTTCCGGCGACGTCCGTATAGCGAGTGTGCCCTCCGTGGATCGCCTCGATCGCGGCGAGCCGGATGTGCTCCGGCGTGTCGAAGTCGGGCTCCCCCGCGGCGAATGACACCACGCTCTCGCCGCGGGCCCTGAGCTCGCGCGCGCGGGCGCTCAAGGAGAGCGTCTCCGAAGGGCGGAGCGCCCGGACGCGCGCGCTCACCCGCTCGCGCAAATCGGTCCGCGTCATCAACGCTTCGCCGCGAAGGCGGCCTTGAGCCGGGAGGCGACGGACTTGGGGACGAAGCTGTCGACGTTCCCGCCGTGTCGCGCGATCTCCTTGACGAGCGTCGAGTTCACGTAGGTGTAGGTCTCGCTCGGCATGAGGAACATGGTCTCGATGTCGGGATTCAGCCGGCGATTCATCAGGGCCATCTGGAATTCGTACTCGAAGTCGGAGATGAAGCGGAGCCCCCGGATGATGATGCCGATGCCGTTGGCTTTCGCGTAATCGACGAGAAGGCCCGAGAACGGCTCCACGGTCAGACGGGACTCGGAAGTGAACGCCTCCCGAATCATCGCAACCCGATCCTCCTGGGAGAAGAGGACGCCCTTCTCGGGGCGCGCCGCGACCGCGACCGTCAGCTGGTCGACGAGGCGGAGCGCCCGTCGCGCGAGATCGAGGTGACCGTCCGTGACGGGGTCGAACGTGCCGGCGAAGACTGCGCTTTTCATGTTCCTCCTCTCGGGGCTTCCCCCGGCGGAACGCCTGCTCTGTAAAACGCAACCGTGGTGTCGCCGTACGTCCGCTCGGTCGCGAGCGCGAGCGCCGCCGGCTCCGGCGCCGCCGTTCCCTTGCGTCGCTCGTACACCAGGCACCCGGACGGCTCGATCGAGGACGCCCTCGCGAGCGCTTCGACCCAGAGGGAGCCCGCGTCCCCGTCATAGGGCGGATCGAGGAAGATCAGCCCCCAGGTCCCCTCGAGCTCCGGCGGTAAGGCCGGATGGTTCAGATCGGCCACGTGGACGCGGGCTCGAGATTCGAGCCCGACGACGCGGAGATTCGCCGACAGCGTCCGCGCCACGCTCTTCCTCCCGTCCACGAAGTCCGCCCGCTCAGCGCCTCGGCTCAGCGCCTCGATCCCCATCGCGCCGGTGCCGGCGAAGAGATCGAGGACCCGCGCGCCCTGCACGAGCCGGGGCCCCAGGATGTCGAAGATCGCTTCGCGCGTCTTCTCCGAGGTCGGGCGCACGCCCCGATCCGGCACTCGGAGTCGCCGCCCTCGAAGCGAGCCGCCTACGATCCGGACGAGCCCCACCCCAGACGCCCTTTCCACAGCGTTTCGATCGCTTCCGCCACGCCCGCCGGCGTCAGGCCGTCGGTCCGAACCATGACGTCGGCCGCCTCCTCGTAGAGCGCCCGCCGCACCTCCCAGAGGTCGCGGAGTCGCGAGGCGACGGTCCCGCCGCGAAGAAGCGGCCTTGTCGACGCCGCCGCGTCCTCGAGCCTAAGCGCGGCGGTATCGGGGCTGACGTCCAGCCAGACCACGTAGGCAAGCCTGCTCAGGAGCTCGCGATTCTCCGCCCGCGCGACGACCCCTGCCCCGCAGGCCACGACCACGGAGTCCGCCTCGAGCGCCGCTCGGAGCGCGTGCGCCTCGAGCTCCCGGAAGACATCCTCGCCGCGCGACGTGAGGATCTCGGGGATCGGGACCCCCTCCGCCGCGGCGACCGCCTCGTCCAGGTCGGTGCACCCGAACCCGAGCCGCGCCGCGAGCAGCGGGGCGACGGTGCTCTTCCCTGCGCCCGACAGGCCGATCAGCGCGATCCGCGCGGTCACCGAAACCTCCCGGGGTGGATCCCCAATGAGAACGGGGCCCTCCCGTTCGGGAAGGCCCCGCAGTATACCCGCGCCGGGCCGGAGGCGAAAGCGTCCGGCCCCGCCCGCTAGCCGTTTGAGGCGGTGGTTTCTCCGATGATCTTGGGCGTCAGGAAGATCAGGAGCTCGCGCTTCTGCCGCACCTTGGTCGACGTCCGGAACAGATGCCCGATGATCGGGATGTCCATCAGGACCGGGACCCCGCGATTGTTGTCGCTCTCGTTGCTGCGGATCAGTCCGCCGATCACCGCCGTCTCGCCGTCGTTCACCATCACGCGCGTGTCGGCCATCGTCGTGTTGATGATGATGCCGCCCGCCACGGTCGCCTGGGACGAGAGGTCCGAGACCTCCGGGTGGACGTCCATCGTGATCTTGTTGCCGACGTTGATGTGCGGCGTGACGCTGAGCTTGATCCCGATGGTCGTGAGCTGGGTGACCGCGTTCCCCGCGAAGTCCTGCACGATGAGCGGGATCTGCTGCCCCACGATCACGGTGGCCTCGCGGTTGTTCACGGTCGTGATTCTTGGATTCGAGATGATGTTGGCCTTGTTCGCGGCCTCCAGAGCATTCAGCGTCGCGTCCAGGCTGCCGAAGCTCTTCACCGTGCCGAACTTGACCGTCCCGGCCGGCCCCGTGACCGGATCCGGGGTGATGTGGACCGCCTCGTTCGCGCCGGCGTCGAAGACGTCGAGGTTCTCCAGGTTCCAGTTGATGCCCAGCGAGCGTGTCGCCGTGTGGTCCACGTCGACGAGGCGCGCCACGATCTCGACCTGCGGCGTGCGCGTGTCGAGGCTCCGGATCATCCCCTCCGCCCGGTCCAGCCGGTCGTCGATGTCGGTGACGAGGAGGGCGTTCGTGCGGGCGTCGACTTCGATGTGGCCTCGCTTCGTCAGCGTCTTCTCGACCGCCTTGGACATCTCCTGCGCGTTCGCGTAGCTGATCGGGATGATCCGCGTCGAGAGCGGCAGGAGCTCCTCCTGCGCGCGCTCGGCCGCCCTCTTGTCCATCTCCTCCTTGCGGAGGGTGTCGAGATTCGAAATGATGATCGTCTGGCCGTTCTCGACCATCCCGAGCCCCTGGGCCCGGAGGACGATGTCGAGCGCGTGGCGCCACGGCACGTTCCGCAACCGAAGGGTCACGGCCCCGGTCACTTCCTTGCTCGCGACGATGTTCTTGCCGCTGAACTCGGAGAGGCTTCGCAGGACCGTCTGGATCTCGGCGCCCTGGACGTCCAGGGACATCCGGCGGTTGTCGGTCACCTCGGGTGACGGCGCGCTGCTTGTGGGCGCGGTCTCCGCCGGCGTCGCCGCCGGGCTTTCCACGGCCAGGATGACGCTGTTCCCCACGGCGCTCACGCCGTAGGAGGCAGGCTGCGCGAGATCCACGACGATCCTGGACCCCGTGTCCTTGCCCCAGCCCATTTCGGTCGCCCGCACCGACTTGACCGGCGAATTCTCCCGCCCGGCCCAGGTGCGCTCGGTGAATGCCAACGTCGTGCCCGGGCAATCGAGGACGATCCGGTCCGGCGACTCCAGGGTGAAATCGTGATAGTTGACGGGCGCGTCCGCTTCGACGATGACCTGGGTTCCGGTGCCCTGATCTTTGAGTGAAATGCTCTTCACCGTTGCTCCGAACGCCGGGACGGACGTGAGGAGTATTCCCGCCGCCAGCGCCGAAATCAGACCCGCGCGGCGACTCGTGCGATTCCCGCTATTTTCGAGTCGCATTTCTGTCACCCTCTTTTGGTTTCAGTTGAATCGCCAACGTCTGGGTCTCCCCGAAGGCGTTCTGCACCACCTGGATCTCGGACTTCGAGATCCCTGAGATGTAGCCGTTCACGACCGGGTCCCCGACGCGCAGTACAAACCCATGTCCGCGGGTGTCCTCCACCAGCGCGAACTTGTCCGACGCGCCCCACATGATGCCCACCAGGTGTATGTCCCCGACGTCGACGAGAGAGCCGTCGCCCGACTGGGACTGGAACCTCCCGTCGAGAAGCGAGAGGAACGGATCGCGGCGGTTGCCGCTCGTATAGACGTACTGCTCGCGAGCGAAGAGGACGCTGGCGTCGAGTGATTTGGGTGTCTCCGTGACCACGCCGGCGGCGCCGGGCGTCGAGATGAGGCCGGCCGTCACCACCGTGGCGGCGCCCGTGCCGGCCACGGTCGCGGCGCCTGGCACCGCGGCCGAAGGAGCAACCAAGGGCGTGGCCGGACCTGGAATCGCCGCAGTCGGGGCCGGAACGGCGCCGGCAGGCGGCGGCATCGGCGTGCGCTTCACCCAGTCCGGAGCGGGCGGCCCGTAGACCACCGGGGCTTTCATGACCGGGCGCGGAATCGCCACGGCGGCCGGCGATGTCGCGACCGTGGGCGTCTTCGGCGGCGTCATCGGATGCAGGACGAAGAAGAACACGCCCACGCCGATGAGGGCGACCACCAGAAGCAGGACGAGAAGGAAGATCCTGCTCTGGAAGAGCTTACTTTGCGGCAGCGCTAGGCTGCTTGGCAGGTTCATTTGGTTTTCCCTCGGCCGTCGTTCCCTCGGCCAGCGTGTAGGCGGTCGCGATGAAATCGGCCTGAACCGTCTCGTCCAGGTCCCCCTTGTCAAATCCCTTCAACCGAAGCTGGGAGACGTTCACCAACCGGGAAAGATCTGCGATCTCGCCGAAGAACGCGCCGGCGCGGTGGAAGCCGCCGGTCACCGAGACCTGCACGGGGTTCTCCGTGAAGTCCGTCCTCTTCGTGGGCTCCGCCGGCTTGAAGAGCAGGAACTTCACGCCCGCCTCCTGCCCGGCCATCGTGACCTTGCGGAGCAGGCTCGCGACTTCCTTTTGGGTCGGCAGGAGCTCCTGCGCGACCTGCCAGCGCTGGGTCAAGAGCGCGAACTCGCGCTTGAGCTCCGGGAGTCGGTTGACGAGCTGCTGCGCCTTCGTGAGCTCGTTCATGCACCGCGTATGCTCCGCCTTGAGGCGGCTGATCTCCTCCGCCCTGACCTTGTAATTGAACGGAACGAAATCGGCGAATATGTAGAAGTAGACGAGGGCCGCCGTGCCCGCCACGATCATGATCAGCTTTTGAGTTTTCGGATCCTTGAGGTCCATCGCTCTCCCCGCGCGTCGTCCTGACTAGAGCGTCATCTTCGCGGTGATCGTGAACTTCACGACGTTCCGCTGATCGATCTGTCCCCGCTCCGCCACCACCAGGTCCACGTTGCCGTAGAGCGGCGACGCTTCGAGGCGGGACATGAGGTCGGCCACGAGCAGGTTCGAGAAGGTAACCCCCTCGATCTTCACCTGGTCGGGCCCGGTCTCTTCATAGTTGTTCAGCCAGAGGTGCTCCGGAACGCACCGCGACAGCTCGTCCACCAGCTTGACCCGCCAGAGACGGTTCTTGTCGAGGGTGGCGATGACGTCGAGCCGGTGCGTCAGCTCCTCGCGCTTCTTCGTCAGCTCGTTGATCATCTCGATCTGGGGGCGAAGCTTCTCCGCCTCCTGCTGCGCCCGGGCGATGTCGGTCTTCAGGCGTCCGACCTGCATCGTCTGGATCAGGGCGAACGCCGCGAAGAGCAGTGCCACGAAAAGGAGCGCGAAGACGGGCATGAGCGCGCCCAGCTTCGGCAGCGCGATGTTGCGCTTCGCCTGTCGTTCTTCGCGTGGCAGCAGGTTGATGCGGATCATGGGTCCCCCTTATCGCAGCGCCAGGCCGATCGCGACCGTCAAGACCGGGGCCACGCTCTCCGGCGACTCGCCGCCGAAGAGACCCGGGTCGTAATTCAATTTCTGAATCGGGTTCACGACTTCCACGGGGACCTGATGCCGCGTGCGCAGGAACTCGACGAGGCCGGGCACCCGGGCGCTTCCCCCGGAGACGAAGATCCGGTCAATGCGATCGGCATCTCCGGCGGACTTGAGGAAGGCGACGGCGCGATCGATCTGCACCGAGACGTCCTCGCAGGTGGCCTGGACGATCGCGGCGACGTCGATGCCGTTCTGCGCCCGCCCCCGAAGGGCGTTCTGCGCCTCCGCCTGGCTCACGTTGTGGCGCCGTTGGATCGCTTCCACGAAGGAGTTGGCGCCGAGGGAGAGGTCCTTGGTGAAGTGCGGGATCTGATCCCGGATGATGTTCAAGTTCGTGATCTCGGCCCCGATGTTGAGCAGCGCGACCGTCTCGCCGGGGGCCAGGTCGTACGCGGCCTCGACTGCGTTCTGGATCGCGAACGAGTCGACGTCGATGATGACCGGAGAGAGACCCGCCTCGCGGATGATCTCCGCGTGATTCGTGATCATCTCCTTCTTCGCGGCGACCAGGAGGACCTGCATCTTTTTCTGGTCCACGTCCGGATTGATGATCTGGAAGTCGAGGGAGACGTCGTTGATGTCGTAGGGGACGTGCTGCTCCGCCTCCCACTGGATCGCCTCCTTGGCGTCCTCTTCGTTCAGGCGGGCCATGAGGATCTTCTTCACGATCACGGCGCGCCCCGAGACGGCGGTCACGACGTTCTTGTTCCGGATCTGGCGGGATTCGAGGAGGTTCGTGATCGCCTCGTGCACCATCTGCCGGTCCATGATCTCCCCGTCCACGATGGCTTCGGAGAGCGGCTCGGATATCCCGTAGTTGACCAGGCGATCCCCATAGCGGTCGTGCGCGATCTCGACGACCTTGATGGAGCTAGAGCCGATGTCGAGACCAATCGTGCTCTTCTTATTCTTGCCCAAGCCGAACATGGTCGCGCTCCGCGTGTTGGTGGGATGCCTCTGCCCTTGCACCCGACTGGGGGACTCGCCGCGGCTGGATCGAGCAAGTTCCATGCCACGCCCCTTCCACACCGCAACGTAAGTCTATTTCGCGTAACGACATACGCTGCAGACTACCCGGCGTCGCAAATGGCGCTGCCGGTACCGGCTCTGCGTGCAAACCGCAAGATCTGGCCATCGTCTAGCCGCTCAAATCTCCACGTTTGTACGAGACAAGACCGCCGGGCGGGCCGCATTGACCGCCTCCGGTCCCTTTGCTACGGTGCCGCCCATGCTCGCGGCGGCTTCCGCTCCTGGCGTTGTCGCCTCGATATGGCTCGACTCACGATCCATCGGCGCTACCCCTTCCTATCTTTCGTTGTTTCGTTCGGAGCGGCAGTGAGGGGGCGCGGGCGGCTCTTCTTGATCCTCGCCGTCATCGCCTTCGCCCTGGTTCAGTTAGCCCGGATTCTTGGCGCGGAGCGGGTGCTGACGGGCGGCGAGCTCTCCCTTCCGCTGGACGACAGCTTCATTTACCTGCAGTACTCGAGGGCGATCGCCCAAGGTCACCCGTTCGTCTACACTCCGGGAAACGCGCCGACGACGGGCGCGACCAGCCTTTGGTACCCCCTGCTCCTCCTGCCGCCCCACCTCCTTCGCCTCTCCCCCGCGCTCTGCATCGCCTGGTCGATCGCGCTGGGCGTCGCCGCGTACGTGCTGAGCGCGCTCCTCCTCGCGCACCTTGGGCGGCGCCTCGGGGGCCCGGTCGGGGGGGGCATGGCGCTCATCCTCTTCCTAGCCAGCCCGTATCTCCTCTGGGGCTACATGAGCGGGATGGAGATCGGCCTCTACGCCACGGCCCTGCTCGGAACGTTGACGGTCTACCTGAGGGAGCGGCCGGGCGGGCGCTTCCCGACGCTCCGCTGGTGGCTCTTCGGGCTCGCCGGGTGCCGGCCCGAGGGGGCGATCCTCTGCCTCGTGTTCGGGGCGCTCATGGCGTGGGATCGTTGGCGGGCGTCGTCCCGGGACACGCCGGATGGCCCGCGCTTGGTCTCCGCCTCGCTCCTTCTCCCGCTGGCGGCCGCGGCCCTGCCGTTCGTGGTCAATCTAGCGCTGACGGGCTCGATCGAATCGACGGGCTCCCAGGCCAAGTCGGTGCTCGCGGAGCCGTATGCGGAAACCCGGGCCGAGTACCTGGCCAACACGCCGACGATCTGGCTCAACATCGCCGAGTGCTACCTGTCCCATTTCACGCTCGACGCGCGGAACCATTTCCTCCCGAGGCTCTGGTACCCGAGCGTGCTCGGAGCGCTGCTCTTCGTCCTCTTCGGATACCTGACGCGGCGTGGACGATGGGATCGAGGCTTGGCGCTGCTCACCCTGATCGCGGTCGGGATCGTCGTGAGCTCGATCCCGGTCTACTGGCAGATGCACTTCTATCGCTACCAGCAGGGGCTGTTTCCGGTCGTGCTCCTGCTGATCGGATCCGGATGGGGCCGGCTCGCCGGGTGGGCCTGGGAACGGACTCCTCGATGGGCGGGCGCGGCGTTGGCGGCCGCGGCAACCGTCGCCCCGCTCGCGCTCTGGATGACGATCCTCGTCCCGGCGAACGCCGAGATGGTCCGCGTGTACGCGCGCTGCTGCGAGAACATCTTCCACCAGCAAGTCCGCGTCGGCCGGTGGATCGATGCGAACCTGCCGCAGGACGCGCTCGTGGGTCTGAATGACGCGGGCGCGATCGCCTACTACGGAAACCGGACCACCCTGGACTTCGTGGGGCTCACCTCGGCCGGCCTCGCTCGCGTCTATCGGTCCGGGCTCGGATGCCTCTTCGAGCAGATGCGCCGGGTGCCGCCGGATCGCCAGCCGACGTACTGCGCGATCTACCCCGAGTGGTTTCCTTACTGGCGGGAGAGCGGGATCCTCGGCCCCGAGCGGTTCCGGGCGCATCTGGAGGCCAACTTGATCTGTGGCGGAAGCGACATGGTGATCTACCCCTCGTCCTGGCAGGCCGTGGCGCCGTCGGGGACGCCGGCCTTGCTTCACCCGGAGTTCGAGTCGATGCGCCTGACCGACTCGTTCGATCCGGCTTGGCTCGAGGACGAGCGCCGGCACGAGTGGAGGACCGAGCCGGAGGCGAAGGACGTGCTGCGGCGCTACGGCTACGCCGGTCGCCCCGGTCCGGCGATCACCGACGCCGGTCGGATCGTCCGGCGAAGCGGGAGATTCCGCGCAACGGTGACGCCCGGGAGGGATCTCGTGATCGTGATGCGGACCGACGCGTGGTATCCGAATCGCCTACGGGTCCTCGTCGACGGGAAGGATGCCGGGCTCTGGACCTACGCGTTTTCCGAAACGGCCTGGGTCGAGCCGCGATTCAGAGTTCCCGGAGGGCTTTTGACCCGGTCGCGGCCGGAGCTCACGATGGTTCGGGACGAGGCGGGGACCGATCCGGACGGCGCCGCGGGCCGGAACTTCAGCCCCTTCCGCATCTGGCTCTATCAGTAGGTCGCGGTCCCGACTACTGGTCGATCCAGGAGGAGACCTCGTAGCCGGTCAGCGCCGCGAGCCGGCGGATCATCGCGCTCGAGTAGAGAATCCTGGTCCCCTCGGTCACCTCCGAACGACCGGTCAGCGTCCCCTGGATCAGCAGGGAGCCGAGGATCGTCGGCGCCGCGCCGCCGCCGTGGATCGTGGCGTCGCCGAGACAGATGATCATGCCGCTCCACCGTGCCTGCCCGCCCCAATCGAGATTCCCCCGCACGAGGAGAACCCCGGCTCCGGAGAGGCTGTCCGAGACGGAGAGGTCCCCTTCCACGTTCACGATCTTGAGGTTCTCGATCGAGCCCCACGATCCCGGTGGGGGGTCGCGCTGGTCTCCCGCCAGCGTCACGTCGGCGATCCGGCTCCACCCTTCGTCCATCGCCTGAAGATCCAGATTCGTACTGGAGGAGGCGACGCTCGGGACGGCGCCGCTGCCCTTCACGCGCTGGGCTCTCGGACCGATCAGTTGAGCGGAGATCGCGTTCGGGTCGTTGGGCGAAGCGATCCCGGGGAGCGATGCCGCGTCCGCGACCGGCTCCCAGGGCGATTCGATCCCATGATCGCGCCCGTCGATCTGGAACCCGGCGCCGCGGAACGCCATGGTCCCCTCCGAATAGACCGCGGCCGGGACTGGCGGGAGCGGCCACTTGACGGCCTCCACCGTGACGATTCGTGTGTCGTGGCCGCTCGAGCCGGCGGCGGTCACGATGATCTTGGGCACGCCGCGGACCAGGTTCTCGCGAGGCGGCGTCGACGGATCGTCGTCGTCATCGCCGAACAGGACGACCTCGTTCGCGGCGTTCAGCTTGTATCGAACCTTCACCCACGGATAGTCGAGGCGATTCAATCCGGCCAGGCTGATCTGCCGGGATCCGGTCTCCGGGTAGTGCTCGCCGGCTTCGTCGACGGCGCCGTCCCCGTCGTTGTCGAGCCCATCGGTCGCCGGAACGTCGTGCTGCGGGTCGAGGCTCGAGGTCCCGGGCTGATTCACGACGTAGCGGCCCCATCCCGGCGAGTAGCTGCCAGGGGGCTGGCCGATGTACTGCTCGCGGCCCGGGACCGACATCCGGGCCAGGACCTCGCTGAGGCCGGCCTGGGCGTTCTCGAACGCCTGGGTGCCGGACGCCGGATCGTCGACGCGCTGCTTGTCGCTCCGGGTGAGGGCCACGTACGAAATCCCGAGGGAGGTGAGGAGAAAGAGCACCAGGATGACCATCACCACGATGTTCCCCGTTCGTGCGCTCACTGGACGTCCATCCCGGTCCACGGGGCGCTGCGCGGCACGACCGAGGCGGCGACCGTCGCGCGATCGTAATGGCCGCTCTCTAGATTTTTCTGCTTCGTCTCCGTCACCATGCTCACGATGACGGTCTTCACGCGTGGGGTGACGCCTATGCCGGGTGGAACCCCGAGGTCGCCGCTCGACACCGTCTTGCCGAAGAAGACGCCGACCGGGTCGCTCTCCGCTCCCGGCCGGAGCTCGAGCGCGGCTCCCGCCGAGTCCCGATAGGAGAAGAGGGGAACGTCCCTCGTGCCCGCCGAGTCGCGGGACCGCTGGGTGAGGCCGAACGCGACGATCTCGCCGTGCCCCGAGACCGGGGTCGCCGTGGGGTCTCCATCGGCGCCGACCTCGCGTCGCAGGACGAAGTCGAAGGGGTTCGCGCTCGTCGTCGTGATGGGGTCGGAGGTGCTCGGATCGAGGAAGTACGTCACGACCTCTCCGGGGTCGATCCGGTGGTTGCCGTTCCGGTCCAGCGTGAACGTGACCCGGTACTGAGACCCGACCAGGATCGACGGCTGAACGGCCGGATCGACCCCGTAGCCGGCGGAGCGCAGCTCCTGGACGATCAGGTCGACGCCGGTCCGGGCGTTCTGACTGGCCTCGGCCAGCTCCATTCCCAGCTCCACCGACCTCTCGCCGCGGACGTAGATCTCATAGAGAGAGCCCACGAAGAGACCGGAAAGCAGCACCGCGATCGTGGCCACGACCAGGGTGGAACCCGTGCCTTCCCGCGGGGTCTCCGTCATTGCACCGTTACCATTCCTGTCAGGCGAACCACCGACAGGGATCGCGTGTACCCGTCCGAGTTCGAGAAGATCAAGCTCCCGGACGCGCTCGCGCTTCCGTCGGGGAGAAACCGGAGGGTATCGGTCGGAAATGGGTTCGTGCCCGCCCGATCGACACGGAGCGACGCCGGGAGGGTGACCGCGCCATCGGTCGGTTCGCCCTCGTCGAGCTTCCCGTTGCCGCTCTGATCCTCCCAGGAGCCCCAGCGGTTCTCGGCGGCGCTCCACCAGACGACGGTTACGCGATTGTCGGTGATGGCCTTCTGGCGCACGACGCGGAACATCGCGGCGACCCGCTGCACCTGCTTGTTCAGCTCAATGCTTCTCATGAACCGGTTGAATCCGGGAACCGCGCTGGCGGTGACGATCCCGAATATCAGGAGCACGACGACGAGGTCCGAGAGGCCGAACCGGCCCTCCCGCCTGCGTCTTTGCCTTCGACCCCGGGCCGTCCGTTTCTTGGTCATACTTTCTCCCATGGATTCCGGAGGCCGTGGCCGCGCGGACCGCGCGCCTCAGGGAATGAGTGATCGATACCAGCCAAAGAGTCTGTCGCCGTAGAGGAAGAGGACGATCGCCGCGGGCGCGAGGAAGGTTCCGAACGGGATGGCCGTTCGCCGCGAGCCCTTTCCCATCGCGATCAGAAGCGCGCCGAACACCGACCCGGCGAGCGAAGCCAGAAAGATGGCGCCGAACACGCCGGCGGCGCCGAGGAACGCTCCCATCATCGCCGCGAGCTTCACGTCGCCGCCCCCCATTCCGGGAACGCCGGTCGTGCGCTCGTACGCGTACCCCACGAGCCAGAGGCTGACGCCGCCGGCCGCCGCGCCGAGGAGCGCCGCACCGATTCCGGGAGGCGCGAAGAGGCTTGCGGCGAGGCCCAAACCGACTCCCGGAATCGTCACGACGTCCGGGATCGTTCGGGTATCGAGGTCGATCCACGCCACCGCGAGGAGCGCCAGCAGAAACGCCGCGTGCGGCACCCAGAGCACGGGGTGCGCGACGTGGCGCACGAGAAGCCAGAGGAGAACTCCCGCCGTCAGCTCCACGATCGGGTAACGCCATGGGATCGATTTCTTGCAGTCCCTGCAGCGGCCGCGGAGGATCGCGAACGAGAGCAACGGCACGTTGTCCCACGGCCGGATCCGCTTCTTGCAGCGCGGACAGCGCGAGGGCGGCAGAACGATCGACTCCCCGCGCGGGAGGCGCGCGATGACGACGTTGAGAAAGCTCCCGAGGACGAGGCCCACGATGAAGGCGACTCCCTGAATGAACGCTCCGGATCCGATCACGGCTGCACCCCCTCGCCGAGGCCGCGGAGCTCGCGCCGCGCGATCTCCTGCATGTACTTGTTCCCTGTCGCGAGCACGCGCTTCCAGAGCAGCGTCGCCATCCCTCGGTTCCCCGCCTTCTCGCTCGCGAAGGCCGCGAAGCGCTCGACGTACTCGGGGTGGCCCGGCATCCGGCTCGCCCACGTGAAATAGCGGCTCGCGGCGGCGAAGTCGTGTCGACAGACGTACTGGAGGAAGCCGGCCTCGAACGCCAGGTTCCAGTTGTCCGGGTTCGCCATCCTGCCCCGCTCCAAGAGCTGGAGCCCGCGATCCGGCTTCTTCATCTCCTGGGCCAGCACGAACCCGCCGAAGATGTACGGCTGGATGAACGCCGGATCCAAATCCGCGACGATGTCCATCACGTGCCCGATCATGTCGAACTTCATGTCCGTCTGGCGATGCTCCCCGTAGTACTGGATTCCCCGGAGCCAGGCGATGTCGGCGGCCGCCGTCTCATAGCCGAGCGCTGCCTGCCGGACCATGAGCCCCGACGGGTAGTAGAGGAGCTCGTCGGTGCCGCCCCACTGAAAGCGCCCCCTTCCCGCCTCATCGAGAAGATCCGCGCCCGCGACCAGCGCTCCCGCGGCGAGAAACGGCATGAGCGGCGCGGCCCATCTCCAGAGCCGCCTCACCGGAAGTCCCTTCGCTCGAAGATGGCGCCGGCGATCGTGAGGACGGCCCCCATGTAGAGGAGCGCGTAGCTCACGCCGAACGCGATCCGCTCCGGGGGCACGGCGACGCCGTGCGTCACCATGCCGCGGACATTGAAGGTGGAGAGGTGCGGGAGCGCCCAGTAGAACGCCCCGGTCAGGCCGGCCACGAACGACGACTCACCCTGACCGCCGAAGTAGAGAATCTGCTCGGCGAAGCTGCCGGTCACGATGACGCCGAGCGTGAAGAACGCCGTCAATCCCGGCGTCGTGAACGACGAGAAGAGGATGACGAACGCGGTCACGATGCCGAGCTCCATCAGGGTCAGCAGGAGGGAGCCGAGGAGAATCCACGGCGTCTCGTGGTGGACCACCGTCAACAGGGCGAGGACCATCAGGGTCATCCCCGAGAGGAGGAACCCGGTTGTCGTCCAGAGGCCGAGGAACTTGCCCATCAGAAATTCGGCGCGGCAGATCGGCTTGGCCATCACGGCGTAGATCGTGCGGCGGTCGAGCTCCTTGTGGAGCAGGCTCGAGCCGAGAAAGACCGCTAGGAGGGTCGCAAGCAACGAGGAGCCCGCGAGACCGAAGTCGGTCACGACCTTCTTCCCCTCGCCCAGCGCGAGTGGCGAGAGGACCTGGGAGGCGAAGACCAGCGCCGCGCCGAAGATCGCGAGCACGAGCACGATCCGCTCCCGGAGCACCTCGCGAATGGTGTTCCGCGCGACGGCGAGAACCCGGCTCATCATTCGTTCCCTTTCCCGCGGCTCAGCGCGCGGACGAAGTGCTCCTCGAGCGTCTCCCTCCGCGGCTCGACCGAATGGATGAATACCTCGCTCTGCGTCAGGAGTCCCAAGGCCCGCTGCAGAGCGGGGCCTTCCACGACGTGGATCAGCCAGCGCGTCCCGAGCGGCTCCACGCGATGCCCGGCCGCGCTGAGCTCGGCGGCCGCGCGCTCCGGCAGCGACTCCACGGCGATCTCCCATTCGCGGACGCCGGTCGCGAGAAGGCCCGGCACCGTGCCGACCTCGAGCAGCTTGCCGCCGCTCATGATGCCGACCCGGTCGCAGATCGACTCCGTCTCGGCGAGCACGTGGCTCGACATGAGAATCGTCGTGCCCCGCGTGCGCTCCTCGCGCAGGATCTGCTTCACCTCCGCGCGCCCGATCGGGTCGAGGCCCGACATCGGCTCGTCCAGGACCAGAAACGTGGGCTCGTTCAGGAGCGCCTGCGCGAGCCCGAGCCGCTGGGTCATTCCCTTCGAATATTTCCGGAGCGGCTTCCGGGCGTGCGCCGCGAGCCCGAGACGCTCGAGCAGCGTCGCGCCCGTCCGCCGCCCGGCTCGCGCGTCCAGGCCGAAGAGGGCGCACGTGAGCTCGAGATACTCGGTGGCGGTCAGGTGGTCGTAGAAACACGGGTTCTCCGGGAGATAGCCGAGCCGCCGGCGCGCCTCAGGGTCGCGCGGGTCGCGGCCGTCGAGGCGGATCATGCCCCGCGTCGGCTTGGCCAGCCCCAGGATCAACTTGATCGTGGTCGTCTTCCCGGCGCCGTTGGGGCCGAGGAGCCCGAAGATCTCGCCGCGCCCCAGCGTGAACGAGAGGCCGTTCACGGCAGTGAACGGCTTCAAGGTCATCGGATCCCGATAGACCTTTGCGAGTCCTTCCACTTCCAAGAGGGCGAGCGGCTCCACTTCCCGGATCGACCCCGTCGGTGCCGGCGCGACGCGGCCCGCTTGATTGACGTTCTCCCGCTGCGTCATCCCGATTCCGTTCCCCCGATTCCGCCTGATCACCGACGATTCCCGTTCCCCACGGTTTCACCGTGGGCAAGAGCCATGCCAGGGCTCTTGGGGGCCCGCCGGCGCCCGAAACCCCCTAAAAAAGAAAGGCGGCGGATCCGATGGTCCGGAATCCGCCGCCCACGAGACCGTCCTTGGTTAGCCGTTGGTCAAGGACAGCGACAGAAGCGCCGTCTTGCCAAAGCCCTGAATCGTGTAGCCGGTCGTCGACACCACGGTCGTGCCATAGCGACCCTGAGCGGCCGGGGCCACCCACAGCGCAGCCTCGTCCACCACGCCGGTGAACGGGTTGGTCGGATACGTGCCGCTCGGCATGTTCGCCTTCACGGCCGCAGCGTCCGCCGCCACCGGGTACGTACCCGTGTTCTTCACGGCGAAGTCTTCGATCGCGAGCTGGAAGCTGTGCATGTTCGCCTTCACGCTCGCCTCACGGGCCCGGTTCTGCATCGCGATGAAGTTCGGAATCGCGATTGCCGCAAGGATCCCGATGATGACAACCACGATCATGAGCTCGATGAGGGTGAAGCCCTTCTCGTTGCGAAACATGGTAGTTCTCCTTTCGTGTGCGCCATCCTTAGCCATTGGTGAGTTGGAGCCCCAACAGGGCCGCCTTACCGTAGCCCTTGATGGTGTAGCTGCTGGTGGTAACCGGATTCGCGCCGTAGCGCCCTGGCGCCGCCGGATCGGCACCCCAGAGCGCGGCCTCGTCCACAACGCCGGTGAACGGGTTGGTAGGAAACGTGCCGCTCGGCATGTTCAACTTCACGGCTGCCGCGTCCGCCGCCACCGGATAGACGCCTGCGGTCTTGGTGGCGAAGTCTTCGATCGCGAGCTGGAAGCTGTGCATGTTCGCTTTCACGCTAGATTCGCGTGCGCGGTCCTGCATCGCGATGAAGTTCGGGATCGCAATCGCCGCGAGAATTCCGATGATGACGACCACGATCATCAGCTCGATCAGCGTGAACCCCTTTGTATTCTTGAGCATCGTTACCGCACCTCCCTTCGCCCCTGTCCTCCATGACTGGGCTGATGGCTTGACTCTTCACCGGGAGGTAAAAGCAACGTCTGTGCCATGGTGCGATTCGGGGCGTGTCGCGGAGGCATCCGCAAGTGAAGCCTCGCGTTGCCGCCGAGGCACGAGAGAGCCGAGTTCGGCCTCCCGCGCTCTTCCGCGCAAGTTGCACACTGGGGACCCCGCAATCCACATATTGCAATGTGGAAGGGGGTGCCGGTCAAAATGCGGCCGCTACAGCTCCGCTTCGATGCCGTCCTTCTCTTGAACCAGGCCGTAGGAGAGAAGCTTTCGGTAGAGCGTGGAGGGGTTGATCCCCAGGATCTCCGAGGCCCGCTTTTTCTGTCCGCTCGTATGGTGGAGCACCTTCATGATGTACTCCCGCTCGAGCTCGTCGAGCGTCATGGTCGGATTGTCGATCACGAGGCTCCCGCGCCCCTTGTTGCCCTGGAGCACCCGCTCCGGTAGATCCTCGGGAGTGATCACGCCGTTTTCCGTCAGGATCACCGCCCGCTCGATCACGTTTTCCAGCTCCCGCACGTTGCCCGGCCAGTCGTACGCGAGCAGCGCGTCGCGGGTCTCCTTGTTGAGCGTCTTGGGCTCCTTGCCGACGGTCAGCTTTTTCAGGAAGTGCTCGACCATCTCCTCGATGTCTTCCTTCCGCTCCCGAAGGGCCGGCAAGCGGATCTGGATCACGTTGAGCCGGTAGAAGAGGTCCGCCCGGAAGCGGTTCTCCGAGACCGCCCGCTCGAGATCGGCGTTCGTCGCGGCGATGAGCCTCACGTCGATCTTGCGCGGCTTGGTTCCCCCGACGGGGATGATCTCCCGCTCCTGAAGCGCCCGGAGCAGCTTGACCTGCGTCGCGGGCAGCGTCTCTCCCACTTCGTCCAGGAAGAAGGAGCCGCCGCCGGCCACCGCGAGGAGTCCCTCCTGGTCTCGCACCGCCCCCGTGAAGGAGCCCTTCACGTGACCGAACAGGTTCGACTCGAGCAAATCTTTAGGGAGCGCCCCGCAGTTGATCGAGACGAACGGGCCGTCGGCCCGCAGGCTCAGGTAGTGGATCCGCTTCGCGATCAGCTCTTTCCCGGTGCCGCTCTCCCCGACGATCAGGATCGTCGAGTCGGAATCAGCCACCTTCTCCACGAGCTTCAGGACCTTCTGGATCTGCTCGCTGTGGCCGATGATCTCCTTCGTGTCGTCGGTTTTCTTCAGCTGGCGCTTCAGGAGGACGTTCTCCGACTGAACGCGCCGCATCGCGAGCGCGTTCTTGATGACCAGCCGGATCTCGTCGTTCTTGGCGCTCTTCTCGAGGTACTGGAAGGCGCCCCGGTTCAGGGCGTCGATCGCCGATTTCTGGGAAGCGAATGCCGTTCGGATGACAACCGGGATGCTCGAGTCGATCTTCTTGACGCCGGAAAGGACCCCGAGTCCGTCAATCTCGCCGGGCATCTTGATGTCGGTGACCACGACGTCGAAATTCTCCTCCTCCGCCTTCTGCAGGGCATCCCGGCCGGAGCGGGCCACGTGTACCTCGTAGCCCTCCTTGGAGAGGAGGATCGAGAGAAACTGAACCATGCTCTCTTCGTCGTCTACGATCAGGATCTTCTCGCCGGCCACAGGACCACCCTCGCTCTAGATAGAGTTACGCCGCGTGCGCGACGCTTCGCGCCGGATTGTCGGCCTGCGGCAACCACAGACGCATCGTGGTCCCCTCACCGATCCGGCTCTCGACCTCAAAGTTTCCGCCATGGCGCTCTACGATCCGGTTGGCGATCGCCAGACCCAGACCGGTCCCGCCCTGCTTCGTTGAGAAAAACGGCTCGAATACCTGCGCGACGTCCTTGTCGCCGATCCCCGTCCCCGTGTCCGCGACTTCCATCACGACGCGCGGCCCCCCCGCTCGTCCCCAGGCGCCGGGCGTCCGCCGCTCTTCGCGGATCCGCACCGTCACGTTGCCCGTTCCCTCGATGGCCTCGAAGGCGTTGATCAGGAGATTCGTCATCACCTGCTTCATCTGGTCGAAGTCCGCGCGGACCCAGACCGGCACGTTCGGACCCTCGAGCAAAACCTTCTTTCCCTTCCCGGCGCTTTCGTGCCGGCGCGCGATCTCGATCGATTCGGACGCCAGGGCCGCCAGCTCGACCTTCTCGGTCTTGAGCGGGCGCTCCCGCGCGTACTCGAGCAGCTCCGAGACGAACCGCTCGAGCCGCTCCGACTCCCGCACGACCAGGTCCAGGAGCCGCGCGTTCTCTCCCTCGACGTGGAGCTCCTTCTGAAGCACCTCGACCGAGCCGGTGATCGGGTTGAGACAGTTCCGGATCTCGTGCGCGATGCCGGCCGAGAGCTCCCCGATCGCCGCCAGGGTCTCCCCGCGGCGGATGCGATCCTCGAGGGCCTTCACCTCCGAGAGATCCTGGAAGAGCGCGATCACTCCGCGCCGCTCCCCGGATGCGCCCAGGAGAAGGCTCGTCGAGATTCCCAGCGGCACCGTTCGGCCGTTCGCGGTCAGCACCGTCACCTCGTATCGAGTCCCTTCCGTGCCCCGCTCCAACGCTTCACGGAGCCGTGTCGAGAACGCTTCGAGCCCCGGCCCGAACGTCTCCAGATAGTGGCGTCCTTGCACCGCCTTGGTCGGCACCGCCAGGATCTCGGATGCCGCCCGGTTCCAGTGCCGCACCGAGCCGCCTGCGTCGATCGTCGCGAGCCCGCTCGAGAGGTTCTCGAGAATCGTCTCCGTATCGAACAGTGCCCGGTTCAGCTGGGCCCGCGCCTCGTCCAGCGCCAGCCTGCCCTCGCGGAGCGACCGCCCGATCGCGCCGCCGATCGCCCCCACGATGAAGAGGAGCGGCAGATACAGGATCAGACGGAGCCGGAGCGCCGGCTCGCTCAACCGCTCGGTCAGCCCGTACGCCATCGGCGGCACCATCCCGCCGACCTCGGCCACGTAGAACGCTCCGTACGCCAACCCGGCCGCGGCCGCGAAGAGGAGCCCGCCCCTCACGGTGAGAAAGATCCCGCCCATCAGAGGCGCCAGCAGGAAGAGCGGCGCGAACTGGCTGGACGTCCCCCCGGTGAAGAGGAGGAGATACGAGATCACCGCGACGTCGACCAGGAACTGCGTCGTGAGAAGGGCGTTCACCTCCGCCCCGCTCTTCGCCGCGTGGTGGTACGCCACGGCCAGCCCCGCCGAGAGCGCCACCAAGAACACGAACGGGTAATGCCGAGTCAGGCTCAGGCCGGTGTCCGAGAACGCGACGGCCATCGCGGCCACCAGCGTGATGAGCGCCATGCGGCCGAGAATGACCGCCTTCACCGCCTCGCGAAGCCGCGGTTCCCCATCCGCCTTCGTTGTCGGGCCGGATCCGGCCTGCGGGCGACTATTTCCCCCCAGCGACCACATTGATCAGCTTGAACATCGGCAGATACATGGCGACGACCATGCCGCCGATCACCGAGCCCATGAAGATGATCATCATCGGCTCGATCAGCGAGGTGAGCGAGTCGACCGCGGTATCCACCTCGTCGTCGTAGAAGTCGGCGATGCGAGTCAGCATGTCGTCCAGCGCTCCGGTCTCCTCGCCAACGGAGATCATCTGCACCACCATCGGCGGGAAGACGTTCGATTGACGGAGCGGGGCGGAGATCGTCTCCCCTTCGCGGATGCTCGCGCGCGCGGCCATGATCGCTTCCTGAATCACCCGGTTGCCCGCGGTCCTCGCGGTGATCTCGAGGCCGGTCAAGATCGGGACGCCCGAGGAGATCAGCGTGCCCAGCGTCCGCGTGAACCGCGCCACGGCCCCCTTCCGGAGAACGTCGCCGAGCACGGGCAGCCCGAGGAGAAACTTGTCGATCTGGAAATGCCCCCCCTCGGTGGCGTAGTAGCGCCGGAGCCCGACGGTCACGCCGATGATTCCGCCGAGAAGCATCCACCAGTACCCGCGGAGAAAGTCCGAGAGCATCATCACGATCTTCGTCGGGAGGGGCAGATCGCCGCCGAAGGCGACGAAGATCTTGGCGAAGGTGGGGATGATGAAGATGAGCATGAAGGTCGTGGCCAGACACGCGACGGTCATGACCACGGCCGGATAGACCATCGCGCCCTGGACCTTCCGGCGCAGCGCCTCCGCCTTCTCGATGAAGGTCGCGAGCCGCTGGAGGATGTCGTCCAAAATACCTCCCGCTTCGCCCGCTTCGACCATGTTCACGAACAGCTCGTCGAACGCGTCCTTGTTCTCCTTCTTCGCGAGCGCCTCGGCCAGCGTAGTGCCCGCCTCGACGTCGCGCATCGTCTGACCGATGATGGTCCGGAACGTTGCCTGCTCGGTCTGCTTGGAGAGGATGTCGAGGCACTGGACCAGGGGAAGCCCCGCGTTGATCATCGTCGCGAACTGGCGCGTGAAGATCGCCAGATCCCGCGTGCTCACGACCGGGCCGAATTGGGGGATGTTGAGCTTGATCTCCCCCCGCTTCTCGCGAACCGACGTGACGATGATCCGCTTCTTCCGGAGCGCGGAGAGCGCCTCGTCCTGGGAGTCGGTCGTGACCTCCCCGGTCTGGATCTCTCCCGCTAGGGTCCGGCCTTTCCAAACGTAAACGGGCACGACGATTCCCCCTTGGCTCCGCTAGTAGGCGTTGATGTTGACGCCGACCTTCTCGAGCATGCCTTCGAGCTCCTTCACGTCGGAGCTGCGTCCCAGCGCCTCGTCCAGCGAGATGTGCTTGTTCGTGTACGCCTGGAAGAGACCCTGGTTCATCGTCTGCATTCCGTGCTTCGTTCCGGCCTGCATGAGGCTGTAGATCTGGTGCGTCTTCCGCTCCCGGATGACCGCCCGAACGGCCGGCGTGCAGAGAAGCATCTCGGCCACCATCACGCGGCCGGGACCCTTCGCTCTCGGAATGAGCTGCTGTGTGATCACCGCCTCGAGAACGAAGGCGAGCTGCGAGAGCACCTGCTGCTGCTGGCCCGATGGAAACGCGTCGACCATTCGGTTGATCGATTCGTACGCGGAGTTCGTATGCAGGGTCGCGAGGACCAGATGACCCGTCTCGGCGATCGTCAGGGCCGCGGCGATCGTCTCCAGATCGCGCATTTCTCCGATCAGAATCACGTCGGGATCCTGACGGAGGACGTACTTGAGAGCCGTGGCGAAGGTGGTCGTGTCGGAGTTGATCTCGCGCTGGTGGACGATGCACTTCTTGTGGTGATGGACGTACTCGATCGGATCCTCGATCGTGATGATGTGCCCCGCCCTCGTGGTGTTGATCAGGTCGATCATCGCCGCGAGCGTGGTCGATTTGCCGCTTCCGGTCGGGCCCGTGACGAGGATGAGCCCCTTCTGCTTCAGCGTGAGATCCCGGATCACCTTCGACAGACCCAGCGTCTCGCAGGAGAGGATCTCGTACGGAATCTGGCGAATGGCCACCGAGGTGACCCCGCGCTGGAGGTAGACGTTCGCGCGAAACCGGCTCAGGCCGGGCACTCCGAACGAGAGATCCAGCTCCTTGGTCGTTTCGAACCGCTTCCGCTGCTCTTCCGTGAGCACGCTGTACGCCAGCTGCTGCGTGAGCTGCGGCGTGAGAGGCGGGTGCGCCATCGGCAGGATCGAGCCGTCGATGCGGACCTGGGGCGGAACTCCGGCGGAAATATGAAGATCCGAGGCCCTCATCTTGATCATCTCGTCCAGCAGTTGACGCAATGAAACCATGTTTTCCTCCCTGACGCGGAGCGCTCCGGCGCGGCTAGCGGTCGGCCGCGGTCTCCTTCAGCACTTCTTCGGCGGTCGTAATGCCATTCTTTAACTTGATTAGGCCATCCATTCGGAGCGTCAGCATTCCCTCGGTCACCGCCTGCTTCTTGATCGTGCTGGTCGACGAGCGGTCGAGAATCATGTCGCGGATCTTGGGAGAGACCGGCATCACCTCGTAGACGCCGAGGCGTCCCTTGTATCCGGTGTTGTTGCAGTCGACGCAGCCTTTACCCTCTTTGAACGCCACCTTGCGGGCCTCCTCTTCGGGGATGCCCAGCTCCCGCAGGACCTCGGCGTGGAGCTTCACGTCCGACTTGCACGAGACGCAGACCTTGCGCAGGAGTCGCTGCGCCATGATGAGGTTCGTCGAGGACGCGACGAGGAACGGCTCGATCCCCATGTCGATCATTCGGTTGATCGTCGAGGGGGCGTCGTTGGTGTGGAGGGTGGAGAGGACCAGGTGGCCCGTGAGAGCCGCCTTGACCGCGATCGATCCCGTATCGATGTCCCGGATTTCTCCCACCATGATGATGTTGGGGTCCTGTCGCAGGAACGCGCGCAGGGCCGCCGAGAAGGTCAAGCCGACCGCCTCGTTCACGAGGACCTGGTTGATCCCTTCCAGGTTGTACTCGACCGGGTCCTCGGAGGTCATGATGTTGACCTCGGGCTGGTTGATCTTGGAGAGCGCCGAGTAGAGCGTCGTCGTCTTTCCGCTTCCGGTCGGGCCCGTGACGAGCACCATCCCGTACGGCTGCGCGATCGCGTGCGTGAACTCCTTGAGCGCCGACTCCTGGAACCCGAGCTTGTTGAGATCGATGTTCAGGTTCCCCTTGTCGAGAATTCGCATCACGACCTTCTCTCCGTAGATCGTCGGAAGGCTCGAGACGCGGAGATCGATGGAGCGGCCGAGGAGGCGCAGCTTGATGCGGCCGTCCTGAGGGACCCGGCGCTCGGCGATGTCCAGATCGGCCATGATCTTGAGACGCGAGGTGATCGCGGCCTTCATCCGGAACGGCGGCGACATCATCTCGTAGAGGGTGCCGTCGATCCGGAAGCGGACGCGCAGGGTCCGCTCGTAGGGCTCGATGTGGATGTCGCTCGCTCCCTTGCGGACCGCGTCCGAGATGAGCGAGTTGACCAGTTTGACGACGGGGGCCTGCTCCGCTTCTCCGAGGAGGGCGACATCCGGCGTGTCGTCGACCGTCTCCTCGATGACCTCGATCTCGTCTTCCATCCCCCGCATCACGGTCTCGAAGCTGGCAGCCGAGTCGTACGCCTTGTCGATGGCCTTCTTGATCGCCGACTCCGACGCGACGCACGGCTGCACCTCGCATCCGGTGATGAACTTGATGTCGTCGAGCGCGAAGATGTTCGATGGATTCGCCATCGCGACCGTGAGGCGGCGGCCGGTCCGGGAAACGGGGACGACCTGGAACTTGTTCGCGACGTCGCCGGGGATGAGCTTCACCACGGCGGGGTCCGGCGCGAAATTGGTCAGGTCGACGGCGGGCACGCCGTATAGCTCGGAGAGGAACTTGGAGAGGTCGTCTTCCTTGACGGCGCCGAGCTTGATGAGGGCGGACATGAGGTTGCCGCCGCCGGTCTTGACCTGAAGCTGGGCTTTCTGCAGCGCCTCAGGCGTGATGACGTGTGCTTCCAGCAGCTTGAGGCCTATGTTTTCCTGCTGCACGTTTCCGGCCCTCGATGTCGATGCTTGCGTGGAGGCGAGTTCCCGTGATGGAGGCATGGGAATGGCCGTGAGACGTTTCGCAAGAGGGGTGCCATAGGGAGCTTGGAAGCGCCCGATCGGATCGATCGCGCGCGTTACGAGGGTCTTAGAGGGGTCGCGGGGGAGTCGATTATCGCCCGGCGCGATGCAGACCGCCGGATTCTTTGCAGAATGCCCTGCTCAGTTCGCGATCGGCGATCCGGAATCGGCCGCCCCGGCCGGCGTCGAAAGGTAGGGTCGGATCCGCTCCAGCGTCCGAGGGCCGATACCCTTTACGCGAAGGAGCGCCTCCGGGGTCCCGTACGGGCCGCGCTCGGCGCGGTCCGCCAGAATCCTGGCGGCGAGGCCAGGGCCGATCCCGGGAAGCCGCTCCAGCTCCCGCGCCGTCGCCCGATCGAGGTCGATCCGGGACGGGACGAGCGACGGCCCGCGGTCGAAAGCCCGGCCGCCGGCTTCGCGCCCGCGCCGGAGCGGGCCTCCACCGCTGACGGAGTCCGTCGGCGTATCAGCGGAGACGCCGGGAGCCGCGTTCCGCGCGGCCGCATCCCGGGACTCCAAATCGGCCACGATGTCCTCGAATCGGGATTCGTGCGACCGTCTCCACTCCCGAAACGCGCTGCCCGCCAGGAGCGATACGAGGACGAACACGAGCCCGGCCCGCATCTCCCGTCCCCACATCCCCGCCCCCTAGTCGAACAGGTACCAGACGACGCCGAATCGGAACGACCGCCCCGGCATCGGCACCGCGCGGTCGCCGGCGACATCGTAGATCGCGCTCGGCGCGTGGTGATCGAGAACGTTGTCGAAGTTGAAGAAGGCGCCCGCGGGACCGAAGTCGGCGTGGATGAAGCCGTCGACCACGGCGACCGCGGGCTCGCGCACGATTCCGCGCCGGGGTCCCTGCGCGTGGACTTCGAAGCCGAAGTAGGCCGGGAGATCCCCGTGAAAGAGGGAGAGCCGGACGGCGGCCGCGCCGTCCGCGCCGTAGCGCGGGGGCGATCCGGCCCGCGGCGAGAGACGATCGGGCCCACCCCTCGCCCACCCGAGGCCGCGGAGCCGTAGCGCCCCGGGCTGGAGCACGAAGCTGACCGATCCGTGCGAGACCCACCCGTCCCCGCGCGGAGCGGCGCGCACGTCAACGAAGATCGTGTCGATCGTTTCGAGCCGCGAGACGTCCCAGCCGAAATCATCGTGGAGCCTCCGCATCGAGCCCTCGGCCTCGACCTTGACCGCGCGGGAGAGGGCGTACGAGCCTCGGGCCAGCGCGCCCGCGAGCCGGCGCGGCTCGAGGGAAGGGTCGCCCGAGCGCGAGATGCTTAGGAATTTGGGGTAGAGGGCCGAGGGCGGAGGCACGCTCGCCGCGCTCGCGGGCGAGAGGAGGTCGACCCACGAAGGACGCTCGTGCGCCCACTCGAGATCGATCCTGCCCGACGCCGCGCGTCCTTCGCCCCAAACGGAAAGCCGTCCGTCCAGAAGCGTCGGCGAGGCCTCGCGCCAATCCGCCGCGACGCTCGCTTCCGCGCCCCCGGCTCCTCCCAGGGAGCGGCGCAGCCCGGCCGCGGCGCGAGCCTCCTCGCGGCGGGACGCGAAGAGCGGATCGCCCTCGGTCACGAGCTCCACTCGCCGCGAATCGGCCCGGAGCGACGCGACCGGGATCCATCCGCTCGCCGACCCCAGCTCGCCGTTCCACCGGAGCGACCATTCGGGAAACTCCCAGCGCTCTCGGCTGCCGTCCGGCCGGACCCTGGTCCGTTTCGCTTCCCCCACGCGGAGCGTCCATCGGCTCAGCCTCCGGTCCCCCACGGCGCGGGCGTGAAGCGTCAAGCTCCTCGAGGCGATCTCCGCCCGACCCAAAAGGGTCTGGATCTCGCTCGTGAAGGGATTCACGCTGTCGGCCTCGTCCTCGACCGTCCACTTGAAGATCTCCCCCTCGACCCATAGATCGTGGCGGAGCAGGCGCGGGAGTCCTCCCGCCAAGGCGTAGCGCGTCGAGACGGCGTGGTGGAGCGGCGAGATCCCGTCGGACTCATGGCGCGCGTACGAGCCTCCGATCCCCTTGCCGAGGACCGGCGAGACGAAGCGGGCGCCCGTGTCCAGGATGCCGGCGTCGCCGTTCCCATAGTAGAGGGCGCTCTTCGCGCGCCGCTCTCTCCGGCCCTCGCCGGGAACGACGCGCGTGACTGCGCGCTCCGCGACCGGCTCCGCCAGGAGCGCGCCCGCACGGTCGAACGGCTCGGGCGTGAGGCCGCGGCTCAAGGCGACCAGATCCAGCGTTTCCTCCCCGTCGGCCCGGGGATTGTCGAGCACGGTCGCCAGATCGAACACGCCGATGCCGTACGGCCTGGCCGCGACGATCGTGCGGTCGGTCGGCAGGTCGGCGACGGCGCCGAGGGGGTAGGTCCGGAGCCTCGAGCCCGCGTCCGGAACGGAGAGGGCCCCGGTGGCCGCGCCGAAGAGCGGTAGCGGCAGAAAGATGGACGCGCGCCTGCCTCGGAGCGCGCTCTCGAGCGATGCGTCGCCGGCCTTTCGCTGCTCCTCGAAGTCGACCGCCGGAGCTTGGGCGGGCCCCGTCTCGCGAACCGGCACGCGCGCGACGCGGGTCGAATCGGGCGCCCGGACGCCCACGTGCAGCGTGGAGTCGCCGGCGGCGGCGGCGCCCGCGCCGGGCGAGCCGCCGGCGGGAGGCTGCGCCGACGCCGTTCCCGCCGAGAGCGCCACCGCCGTCGCGAAGAGGGCCGCGAGGCTCGCGGCGGCGCGCGCCCCTCGCGCGCAGACGTTAGAAGGCACGGCGCGTCACAGCCGGATGTCGGCTCAACCAAGGGAACGCCACGTTCCCGAGAACCGCGAAGATCGCGACATTGGAGGCGACGTGCTGCAGCATCGGGAGCGCGGCCACGCCGAGCGTCACGGGGATCGAACCGAACACGATTCCTTGCGCCACGTTCGTGACGAGATCGTAGGCGAGCGTCGCTACGAAACCGGCGCCGAGGAGGATCGCGGTGCGGACCCTCGGGCCCGGTCCTTGGCGGCCGCCTCGGGGTAGAAGCCAGCGCCCGCAAAGTCCGCCGAGCGCCCCCACCGCCCCGCCGCCGACGACCTGGGCGGCGAGCACCCACGGGTGGGGCGGGCCGTAGGGATTGGCCACACTGAAGAGAAGCCGAGCGACGGCGCCGATCCAGACGCCCCACGCCACGCCGCTCAACGCCCCGGAAAGAAACACGGCCACGATGAAAAGCTCCACAAAGAACAGGTACGGGAAGAGGATCAACTTCGCGTAGCCGCACGCGACCGAGAAGGCGATGAGGGCGGCGCTTCGAACGACGGTTCGCATGGGAGCGGGAGAGAACGCGGACGCTACCAGATGGTTTGGGTCCGCGCAATCGGAACCTCCGCGCGCGGGCGGAGGGTCAACGGGGCTTCAGCGGGGCGCGCGAAGCGGGCGCCGGGCCCGCAGGGTTTCGTCCAACTCTTTCAGTGCGGTTTCCGGAACCAGGACGCCCCCGATCGAAACGTCGGGCGTCCGCTCTCCGTGGTAGTCGGAGCCTCCCGTCATGAGCAGGCCGTGCTGCTTCGCGATCCCTTTGAAGCGCGCCACGTCCGCCGCGGCGTGCTTCGAATGCCAGACCTCGATGCCGTCGAGGCCGCGCGCGGCCCATGCGGCGATCAGGTGGTCGCGGTTCAGCGTGCCCGGATGCGCGAGCACCGTGACGCCGCACGCCTCGCGAACGACCGACACCGCTTCCTCGAGCGTGACGGTCTGCTTCGGGACGTAGGCCGGCGCGTGGTGGCCCAGGTAGCGCTGGAAGGCCTCTTGAAAGGTCTCGATGTGCCCTCCCTGCATCAGCGCCTCGGCCACGTGCGGGCGGCCGAGCGCGCCTCCGTGCGCGATCTCCTCCACTTCCTCGAGCGCGATCTTGATCCCGAGGCCCTTCAGGCGGGCAAGCATCTTTCGCGCGCGCTCCCGGCGCGAATCCCGATACCGCGCGATCGCGGCTACGAGGCCCTTCTCCAGGGGGTCGAATCCGTACGCGAGGAGATGGACGTCGATTCCGGCCTCGCTCACCGAGAGCTCCACGCCGGGGATCACGCGGATGCCGGAGCTTTTCGCCCGCTCCTCGGCTGCGGGGATCCCATCGAGCGAGTCGTGGTCGGTGAGCGCGAGGACGCGGACCCCGTTTCGCTCGGCCATCGCGACGACGGCCTCCGCCGGGTACGATCCGTCCGACGCCGTGGAGTGGAGGTGGAGATCGATCGTGGAGACGGCGGTCATGAATCGCGGCCGGCCGAGATCCGCTGCGTCAGCTCGCGGACCTTGGTGGTCACCTTGAGGAAGCCGGCGTTGAGCAGGGAGACCTCCTCAAAATGCTGCAGGGCCTTTTCGAGGTTCCCCAACCGTTCCATTGCCATCCCCAGATGATACCGCAAACTGATCGTCTCCTCGGGGCCGTGGGCCGGGAGCTCGAGCGCGCGCGTCAGCTCGCGGGCCGCCGCCGCGGGCTCGTTTTTTTCCAGATAACAAAGCGCGATCATCTCCAGGCACTTGAGCTCCATCGGTCCGCCCTTCGAGGCCACCTGGAACTCCCCGATCGCTTCCTCGTAGAGCCCCATCTCCATGTAGGCCATCCCGAGATCGTAGTGACTCTCGTGGTCCTCGCCGGAGATGCTGCTGCTCACGCCGGCCTTGAACTCGTCGATGATCTCTTCCAGGTCGACAAGATTGTCCATGCTGGCCGGAGCCTCGTCGCGCACGAGGACCGAAGCCGAGGGGCGCTTGTTGGGGAGCGAATCGAGATCGATCAGCTGCTCCGGGGTCGTTCCGTTCATGGCGTCGATCCGAGCCACGCGCATCCGGGCGCGGCCGTTCGACGGATCGAGCTCCAGCGAGCGCATGTATTCCGACCGGGAGAGTGCCCACTCCTCCTGGCCAAGGTAGAGCTCGGCGAGATTGAACCGCGCCTTGGCTTCGGCGAGCGGGTCCTCCGCCTGCGCGGTGACGTCGACGAGCCTGCGAAGCGCGGCTTCGTGCGTCGGCGTCACTTGCAGAAGCGAGGCGAGAAGCAGGCGCGCGCGAGGGAGATCCCCGCGGAAGAACGCGAGCTCCGCCGCCTTCCAGAATTCCTCGGCCGCCATCTCCCGATTCCCCGCGCTCAGATAGCTCGCGGCGAGATCCTCGTGGCGCGGGGGCGCGGTCTCCGCTTCGGGTACGGCCGCGGCGGGCTCGGGCTCTTCGACTTCCGGCTCCGGCGGCGCGGCTTTACGCGGGGCGGCCTCGGCCGCGCTCTCGGTCACGAGCGTGTCGGGCTTGAGCTCGTCCATGACGCTGCGGGCGGATGGCTCGTACGCGCTCTCGCGGTCCGCCGTCGATTCCTGCTCCGCCGCCGGCTCCTGCTCCTCGAGGGTTTCCTCCGGAGCCGCGGCCTCCTCCTCCTCCGTCACCGTCTCCGTCGCGGCGTTCGAGGCCGATGAGGCTTCGCTCGTGAGCCCGGGGGCGAGCGTGGAGGCGCGCTCGCGGAGGTGCTTCGCCTCATCCATCTCCCCGCGGTGCTCCAGCATCTCGGCGCGGCGCAAAAGCTCGCGACCGCCGCGCTCCGGCTCGTCGGCGCGCATCGAGATCTCGACGTACTTCTCAGAGAGATCCGTGTTCTCGGGGGAAAGCTGGATCACGAGGTCGATCACGTCGAGCGCGGCGCTGTGGTCCTGACGGCGGATCGAGCCTTCGGCGAACTCGAGGTAGTGGATCTGCGCGTCGCCGTGCAGGCCCTCCTTGGCGTAGAGGTCGCCCAGCGAGCGGTGGATTTCGAGGTCTTCCTTCGAGATTCGAAGGATCTTCTTGCAGACCGCGATCGCGTTCTTGAACAGCTCGGCCTTGGTGTACTCGGCGATCGCCTGCCGGTAACGGCGGACCGCCTCCTGCATGGCGCCGCGCTTCGCCAAGAGGTCGGCGACAAGGATGAAATCGTACGGATCCTTGTCCCCGCTCTCAAAGAGCTTATCGAACTCCGCGAGCGCGGCGTCGATTTGCCCTTTCGCGACGAGCTGCTGCGCCCGTCTCTTGATGGCGACGTTTCGGTCCACGCCTCTCCTCAGCCGCTCCCGCCGGCCATCATGCGGACGCCACCGCCGCGTCGAGCCTGCGGCGGGCTTGGTCCACACAAGCCGCGTGAAGCTGTTCTGCCCGGGCGGCCGCGCGCCGCGCGCGCTCTTCGAACTCCGCGCGCTCGGACTCGGCCAGCTCGGGCAGATTGATCCGCACGTTCCACACAGCCCCCTCCGCGCCGGCGCGACCGAGCCAGGCCGCCACGCCCGCGTCGCTAACCGCGTTCTCGTTGCCGTGAGTCGCGATCGGGAGGAGCTGCTCCAGCACCCGGACACACGTCTCCGCCGTGCGGAGCGGCGTGCTCGCCGCGTTCCGCGCCGCGTCCCGCATCGCCGCTTCGCGCGTGGCGATCTCCTCCGGCGTGCGCTGGGACATCTTCGCCGCCGCTCGAAAGGCCTCGTAGGCGCGGGCGTCCTCCGCGACCAGGTCAAAGAGCTCCCGGCGGAACGATTCCAGCGCCGATTCCGCCGCGCGCATCGCCTCCTCGTGCTCGGCGTACCGCTTCTTCCCGATCGTCAGACGCGCGACCATCGAGCCGAGCGCCCCCGCGAGCGCGCCGGCCAGCGCGGAGACCGAGCCGCCGCCCGGCGTCGGCGCGGAGGAAGCCACCTCGCCCAGAAATTCCGGCAGCGCCTGCTCCGCGGCGCCCTGATGCCGCGCCAGGCGGTTCTCCAGAATCTGGTCGCGCGAAAAATTCTCGAGGCGGAGCGCGTGCTCCGCCACGTCGATGAGCGCGTCTTGGCTCACGAGCCCCACGACCTCGCTGCCCACGATCGGAACGCCGTACCGCTCGGCCTCCTCCCGAATCAGAGCGAACACGCGATGGACGGGGGTCCCCCACGTGTTCACGAGATTCATGGACACCTGCACGATGCCGCGTTCAGAAAGCTCGAAACCGAGCGCCTTCACATACCGGAGCCCCCCGGACTGGAATCGAACCGCCTTCGCGATCTTCTTTGCGACCTCGACGTCCCTCGTTCCCAGATTGACGTTGAACGCCAAAAGAGGCAGCCGCGCGCCTACCGCGACCGCGCCCGCGGTCGGATGGATCGCCCTCGGACCGAAGTCCGGAGCCCGCTCGGGATCGGTGGCGATCGCCGCCGCGATCCCCTCGAGCTCGCCTCGCCGGACGTCGGCCAAATTTTGTCGGGACGGGCGGCTCGCCGCCGCCTCGTAGAGATAGACGGGTATCTGGAGCTCGCTGCCGATCCGCTCGCCGGCCCGGCGCGCCAAGTCCACGCAGCGCTCCAAGGTCGTCGACTGAACCGGCACGAAGGGCACGACATCGGTGGCCCCCATCCGTGGATGCTCCCCGCGATGCTGGCGCATGTCGATCAACTCGGTCGCCTTTCGGACACCCCTCAAGACCGCCTCCAAGACGGCCTCCGGCTCCCCCACAAAAGTGATCACGGAGCGGTTGTGATCGGCGTTCATTTCCTGATCCAGCAAACGGATCGACCGATCATGCGAAATTTCGGCAGCAATGGCCTGAACTACAGATTTATTTCGGCCTTCGCTGAAGTTGGGAACGCACTCCACGAGCTCATTCATGCCTTCTCTCCGTGATTTGACGGGGGTATGGCGACCAAGACTCCGAGTTGTAACCTACTAACTTACAACGCTCTTGGAAGGATGCCTCAGAAACAACTCCAACGATCGCCGTCATCGAGCACCACACGACCGCGTTTCACGACCGCGTGCACGTGATCGTGGGAGTAATGGTACGGGATATGGCGGTGGTCGTCCGTGTCGAAGAGGCAGAGGTCGGCCTGGTACCCGGGTTGAATTCTCCCGATCCGGTCGCCCTCGCCGACGGCGAAAGCGGCGTTGGCGGTCGCGGCCATCCAGGCTTCCGCCGGGGAAAGGCGCATTTGCGTGACGGCCAGCGTGAGGGTCAGCGCCATCGACGAGGACATCGAGGTCCCCGGATTGAAATCGGTCGCGAGGGCGATCGCGAGCCCCCTTTCGATCATCCGCCGGGCGCGCGCGAACGGAAGACCGAGCGTGAAGGCCGTGCCGGGGAGGAGCACGGCGATGACTCCCGCCGCCGCCATCGCGTCGAGCCCGGCGTCGGAGGCGTGAAGCAGATGGTCCGCCGAGATCGCGCCCACCTCCGCCGCGAGCTTCGCGGCGCCCACGTCCGCGAGCTCGTCGGCGTGGAGCTTGGACTTGAGCCCGCGCGCCTTCCCCGCCTCGAGAATCCGTCTCGCCTCCTCGACCGTGAAGACGCCGCGGTCGCAGAAGACGTCGCAGAACCGCGCGAGCCCCGCCGCCGCGACCGCGGGGATCATCTCGTTGATGACGCGTCGGGAACTTCATGCGCCCCGAGAAAGGTGGGAACGACCTCGGTCGCAGCACCGCCCGCCGCGCGCGAGAGCGCGCGAAGCTGCTTCATCTCCGCCTCGACGGAGAGACCGTACCCGCTCTTCGCCTCCACGGTCGTGATCCCCTGCCGGAGAAGGAGCTCCAGCCGCTTCGCGATCCGATCCGAGAGATCTTCCTCGTCCAACGCGCGGAGCTGCCGCACGCTCGCGCGGATGCCGCCTCCCCGCGCGGCGATCGCTTCGTAGCTTTCGCCGGCGGCGCGCGCCTCGAACTCCATCTCGCGGGTCCCCGCGAACGGGAGATGCGTGTGGGCGTCGACGAATCCAGGAGCGATCAGCCGGCCCTTCGCATCGAGCACCGACCTCGCTTCCCGCTCGGGGTAGCGCGCCGCGACGTCGCGGGTGGGGCCGATCGCGGCGATCGTCTCACCGACCACCGCGATCGCGGCATCGGGGATCAGGAGCGGGCGATTGAGGGAAGGGCCGAGGAGCGTGGCGGCGCCGCCGGGCGCGGTGATCAGCTGTGCCGCGGAGAGGACGAGGAGATCGGACTTCACCCGCGCGGCCTCACCGGTTCCAAGCCGGCTCCCCCGCTCCACCGTGGCGCGGGGCTCACTCCTCGGTCGGAATCGGCAGCCGGTGACGCTTCGCCGCCGCCCGCGCTTCGGGGTATCCCGCGTCGGCGTGGCGCCAGACGCCCGTCGCCGGATCGTTCGAGAGAACGCGCTTCAGTCGCGCGAGACCGGCGGGGGTGCCGTCCGCCACGACCACGACCCCCGCGTGGATCGAGTTGCCGATCCCCACGCCGCCGCCGTGGTGCACGGAAACCCACGACGCCCCCGAGACGGCGTTCAAGAGCGCGTTGAGAATCGGCCAGTCCGCGATCGCGTCGCTCCCGTCGAGCATCGCCTCGGTCTCGCGGTAGGGCGACGCCACCGAGCCGCAGTCCAGGTGGTCGCGCCCGATGACGATCGGGGCCTCCACCTCGCCGCGCTCGACCAGACGGTGGATCGCCTCCCCGAAGCGCTCGCGCTCTCCCATGCCCAGCCAGCAGATGCGCGCCGGAAGGCCCTGGAACTGGACGCGCTCGCCCGCGAGGCGGATCCAGCGGTGCAGCGCCTCATCTTTTGGAAAGAGCTCGAGCACGGCCCGGTCGGTCGCCGCGATGTCCTTGGGGTTGCCCGAGAGGGCCACCCACCGGAACGGTCCCTTTCCCTCACAGAAGAGAGGCCGGATGAACTCCGGGACGAACCCGGGAATCCGGAACGCATCCTCGACGCCGGCGCGCTTCGCCTGACCCCGGATGTTGTTTCCATAGTCGAACGTGATCGAGCCCGAGTCCTGAAATGCCCGCATGGCGCGCACGTGCGCCGCCATCGAGGCAAGCGCGCGCTCGACGTAGGCCGCCGGATCGGTCCCGCGAAGCAGGATCGCCTCCGGCAGCGGGAGTCCCGCCGGCACGTAGCCGTTCAGCTCGTCGTGGGCGGACGTCTGGTCGGTGACGAGATCGGGGCGAATGCCGCGCCGTACCAGCTCCGGAAGCACGTCCGCGGCGTTTCCGACCAGACCCACCGAGAGAGCCTTCTGGTCCCGCACTGCTTCCTCGACCCACCGGAGCGCCTCGTCGAGCGACGAGGTGCTTCGGTCCAGGTACTTCGTGTCGACCCGGCGCTTCACCCGCGAAGGATCGACCTCGACCACCAGGGACACGCCCTCGTTCATCGTGACCGCCAAGGGCTGCGCTCCGCCCATGCCCCCGAGTCCGGCCGTGAGGAGCCAGCGGCCGCGGAGCGACCCGCCCCAATGTCGCCGGGCCGCCGCGGCGAAGGTCTCGTACGTTCCCTGGAGGATTCCCTGTGTGCCGATGTAGATCCAGGAGCCGGCCGTCATCTGGCCGTACATCGTCAGCCCCTTCGCTTCGAGCGCTCGGAATTCGTCCCACGTGGCCCACGCGGGGACGAGGAGCGAATTCGCGATCAAGACCCGCGGAGCGTCCGGATGCGTGCGCGCGACCGCCACCGGCTTTCCCGACTGGACGAGCAGCGTCTCGTCGGGCTCGAGCGCTCGAAGCGCGCGCACGATCGCGTGAAAGGCCGGCCACGATCGGGCGGCCCGCCCCGTGCCGCCGTAGACGACGAGCTCTTGCGGCCGCTCCGCGACGTCGGGGTCGAGGTTGTTCATGAGCATGCGGAGGGCCGCTTCCTGATGCCAACCCTTGCACGATCGGTTCGGACCTCTCGGGGCGCGGACCGGCTCGGAAGGCGGCTCTCCGAGGAGCGGGCCCACGGAAGCCGGGACGGCGCGAATCACGGCGGGCTCACTCCTCACGCGCGCCACTCAAAATTGCGGGACGCGCGCGGCGTCCGCCGCGGCCCCGCCCACGATCCACTCGTCCAGAGCCGCGAGGTCCCGGTCCTGCCGGCGATCCTCCGCAAGCTTGGGCACGCGCTGGCGCACGCCGCGAAGCAGCTCCTCGAGGCGCTCGCTCGACCGTAGCGGGCGGAGAAACTCGATCCCCTGCGCGGCGCAGAGGATCTCGGCCGCCACGATGCGGCGCACGTTCCGCACCAGGGCGAGCGCCTTCATCGCGGCGTGCATCGACATGCTCACGTGGTCCTCCTGGCCCGCCGAGGTCGGAATCGAGTCGATGCAGGCGGGCTGCGCCAGCATTCGATTCTCGGCCACGAGCGCGGCCTGGAGATACTGGACGATCATGAGACCCGAGCTCACGCCGGCCTCCGGGCTCAGGAAGGCCGGAAGCCCGCTCTTCTCAGGATCGAGGAGCAGGAACGTCCGGCGCTCGGCGATCGAGCCGACCTCCGCCATTCCGATCGCCAGGAAGTCGAGCGCCTGCGACAGCGGCTGGCCGTGAAAGTTTCCCGCCGAGAGGACCTCCTCGGTTTCAGGAAAGCAGAGTGGGTTGTCGGTGACGCTGTTCACTTCGGTCAAAACGGTCTCGCGCGCGTGGCGGAAGGCGTCGATGGACGCTCCCAATACTTGAGGCGCGCATCGGAACGAGTAGGGGTCTTGGACCCGCCCGCACCCCGCGTGGGAAGCGACGATCGCGCTCCCCTCGAGAAGCCCTCGGATCGCGGCCGCGGAGTCGATCTGACCCCGATGCGGCCGAAGCTCGTGGACGCGGGGATCGAACGGCTTGGACGAGCCGCGGAGCGCGTCGACCGAGAGCGCGCACGCGGCGTGCGCCGTTCGCAGGACATCGGCGCCCTCGAGGAGCGCTTGGACCCCGACCGCGCTCGAGGCCTGCGTGCCGTTGATGAGCGCCAGGCCTTCCTTCGCCGCGAGGGGGAGCGGGTCCAGGCCCGCGTCCCGGTACTGATCCGCCGCCGGCCCCACGCGCCCGTTCCGCCGCAGTTCCCCTTCACCGATCACGCCGAGCCCGAGATGCGCGAGCGGAATCAGATCGCCGCTCGCGCCGAGAGAGCCTCGGCTGGGCACGATGGGGAGCAGGTCCCGCTCGAGCATCGAGACCAGATGCTCGAGCAGCTCCGGCCGCACGCCGCTCGCGCCGAGCGCCAAGGAATGCGCGCGGAGCGCGAGCATGAGCCGCACCGCCGGGCGCTCGAGCTCTGGCCCCGCGCCCGCGGCGTGGCTCCGCAGCAAATTGACCTGAAGCCGTCCCACGTCCGCGTCCGCGATCCGCACCGACTTGAGCGCGCCGAATCCCGTGTTCACGCCGTAGACCGGCGCGCCGGAGCTGACGGCCCGGTCGATCAGCTCCCGCGCGGGCTTCACGCGCTTTCGCGTCTCGGGGCCGAGCGCCGCCGGCGCGCCCCCCGCGAGGGACCGGAGCCCCTCCAAGGTGAGCCGCGGCCCGCCCAGCTCCACCAGCGCCGCTTTCACGCGGGGCATTCCGCGGTCTCGCGGACGAGCCACGCCCGCGCGATCTCGGCGAGAGCCTCCGGCGATCGCTCGAGCGCCGGCCGCGCGGGGAGGGTCGCGATGAAGCGCTCGCCGTACGTCGAGCGCGCGATCCGCGGGTCGGCCACGACCACGACGCCCCGATCGTCCGCGGTGCGGATGAGGCGGCCGACGCCCTGGCGGAAGCGGAGGATCGCCTCGGGAAGCATGAGGTCGCGGAACGCGTCGCCCCCGTCGGCCACGATCTGCTCCGACCTCGCCGCGACCACCGGATCGGTCGGCACCGGGAACGGGAGCCGGGCGATGACCAGGATCTCCAGCGCGGCCCCCGGAAAATCGACACCCTCCCAGAACGAGGCGGCCCCAAGGAGAACCATGCCCTCGCCCGCCCGGAACTCGCGCGCCAAAGGCGCCGCGGCCTCTCCCGGAGCCTGCGTGAGGAGACGGACGCTCGCCCCCAGGAGCGGGGCGCGAATCCGCGCCGCGAGCTGATCGAGCATCTGATACGAGGTCAAGAGCACGAGCACGTTTCGGCGGACCGAGGTCGCGAGGCCGACCACGGCCGCCGCCAGCCGCTCCACGAACTCCGGATCCTTGGGGTCGGGACCGTCGAGAACCACGCTCAGGACCTGCCTCTCGAGCGGAAACGGGGACGCGACCCGCGCGGTCTCGACGACGTCGCCGTCGAGACCGAGCGATTCCAAGAGCGGGGTGAAATCGTCCTCCGTGACGAGCGTGGCCGAGGTGAGCAATATCCGCTCGCAGAGCGCGAAGAGCTGCGAGCGGAGCGCGTCGCCGACGCGGAGCGGCCGCCGGTTCAATCGCGGAGCGCCCCGGCCGTCCCGGTCGAGATAGAACGCCGTGCCCCGCTCCTCCAGCCGCGTCACTGCGCGGAGCGCCTGTTCCACCTCGATCCATGTGGCGTGGCGCGCCCTGAGCTCCTCGACCGCGTCGGTGGCGTTCTGCCGAGGCGGCGTCGACTGCGGATCGCCCTCGGCCGCGTCGGCCGCGGCCTCGAGCAAGCGGGCGAGGCCCCCGATCGCCGCCAGGAGCTGGTCGAGCGCGGCCGGGCTCACCGCGGCCCAATCGGTCTCGCGCGTCAATCGGACCGAGGACGATCCGTCCGGCAGGAGCCGCTCCAATTCGCGCGTGAGCGCCGCCGCGTGCTCGAGCACCGGCCGGATCGCCGCGTCGGCCGCTGCGATCCGCTCCAGCGCGCTCCCCCGGCGTCCCCTGCGAAGGGCGCGGGAGACGAGGCGCAGGGCCCCTCCCCGCGCGTCGGTGCGCGCCGCGAGGCGCGTCAGATCCGAGACCCCCAGCGACACGCCGAGCTGCTCGCGCGCGACCCGCTCCAGGTGATGCGCCTCGTCGAGAACCAGCGAGCCGGCCTCGGCAATCAGCGTGCTTCGGAGTCCGGGATCGGAGAGCAGGAGCGCGTGATTCACGACGACGACGTCGGCCTTTCGGGCCTCGCGCCTGGCCAGCTTCGCGAAGCAGCCCGATGTCGCGTCGCACCCGCTTCCGGAGCAGAAGATGGGGTCCGACGCGATCTCCGCGGCCAGCGCGGGCGGCACGTCGATGCCCAGCGCCTTGAGCTCGTCCAGCTCACCCGTCTGCGTCAGCTCGATCCAGCGCTCGAGCCGATCGACCGACTCCTCCCGGAATCCGAAGGCGGCGAAGAGGCGCCGCTGCGCGAGCCGCGAGCGCGCCCGGCGGCGGCAGAGGTAGCTCGCCCGACCTTTCAGGGTGGTCACGCGGAGCGGCCTTCCGACGGCGCCGATCGCGAGCGGGACGTCGCGGGAGAGCAGCTGGTCTTGGAGCGCCTTCGTGTGGGTGCTCACCACGACCGGGCCCGATCCGCGCGAGCGGAGGAGTAGGGCCGGAAGCAGGTAGGCGAGCGACTTCCCGACCCCGGTGGGAGCCTCGACCGCCAGGACCCCACCCCGCTGGAGCGTGCGGTCCCAGAGCCGGGCCATCTCCAATTGGCCGGGACGGCGCTCGAACGTGGGAACGAGGCGTCCCAGGCGGCCGAGTGCCGCCCGCAGGGGTTCCTGGATTTTTTCTTCGGAATGGGTCATGGGGTCGGACGGCGCTTTCGCCTCGACCCTACGGGAGGCGGTCCGGGAAGTCAACGAGCGGTAGGACGGAGCCCCGCCTCCTGTAACGCCGCCCGGAGCTTCGCCTCGTTCCAGGTCGCTACCCCGAGCGATCTCGCCTTCTCGAGCTTCGAGCCGGGATCGCTTCCGACGATGACCGCGTCGGTCTTCTTGCTTACCGAGGAAGTCATGCGCCCGCCCGCTTCCAAGATCAGGCGCTCGACCTCCTCGCGCGGGATCTCCAGCGTGCCGGTGACGACGAACGTCTTCCCCACGAACGGCCCCGTCGCGGACGCGCGGCGCTCCGGGGCTCGGCCCTTCATGCCGCGGTCCGTGAGCCGGCGGACGAGCGCTCGGCCCTCCTTCGACCGGAAGAACGAGACAACGCTCGCGGCGATCTCTGGGCCGATCCCCGGAATATCGAGGAGCGGTTCCTCGTCCGCCTCCGCGATCGCCGGAAGCGATCGGAACCGCTCCGCCAGAATCCGCGCGACGGTGTTCCCCACGTGCCTGATTCCGAGCGCCGTCAGGAGCCGGTCGAGCGGCGCGTTCTTGCTCGCCCGGATCGCGTTCACGAGATTTTCCGCGGACTTCTCTCCCATCCCTTCGAGCTTCACGAGCTCGTCGACGGCCAGGTCGTAGAGATCGGCCGGATCCTTCACGACGCCGGCGTCCACCAGGAGATCCACCGTCTTCTCGCCCAACCCTTCGATGTCGAGCGCGCCGCGGCTCGCGTAGTACTGAATGCGGCGCCGGACCTGGGCGGGACAGTAGAGGTTCTCGCAGCGCACCGCCGCCTGCTCCGGATCCCTCTCGAGCGGGGTGCCGCAGACGGGGCACTTCGTCGGAAGGACGAACTTGGGACCCCGCTTGCCGGTGCCCGGGACGACGCGCACGATCTTGGGGATCACCTCCCCGCCCTTCTCGATCACGACCCGGTCGCCCTCGCGGATGTCCTTCCGCTCGATCTCGTCGAAATTGTGGAGCGTCGCGCGGCTGACCACGGTTCCGAGCAGCACCACGGGCTCCAAGATCGCGACCGGGGTGACGACGCCGGTGCGTCCAATCTGAATGTCGATCTTCTTGAGCGTGGTTTCCACCTGGTGCGTCGCGAACTTGTACGCGATGGCCCACCGCGGGCCCCTGGAGGTCGCGCCGAGACGCTCCTCCTCGCGCAGGTCGTTCACCTTGATCACGAGCCCGTCGGCTCCGTACGGGAGCGAGTCCCACTTCTTCTCCCACCGGGCGCAGAGGCGCTTGACCTCCTCGAATCCGTGCGCGAGCGCGTTGTCGGGATTGACGCGAATGCCGAGCTTCGCCGCGTACGCGAGGGTTTCCAGGTGAGTCTTCATGCCGTGCCGCTCGGCGTTCGCGAGCTGGTAGATGAAGATCTGGAGAGGACGCCGCGCGACCTCCGCGGTGTCGAGCGTCTTCAGACTCCCGGTCGTCGCGTTCCGCGGGTTCATGAACGGCTTCTCGCCTTCCTTCACGCGCCGCTCGTTCATGCGCTCGAACCCGCGTTTCTCCATGTAGACCTCGCCGCGCACCTCGATCTCGTCCGGAGGGGAGGCCCCCCGAAGGCGGAGCGGGATCGAGCGGATCGTGCGAAGGTTCGCGGTGATGTCGTCGCCCTGCTCGCCGTCGCCGCGCGTCAGGCCGAGCACGAACCGACCCCCCTCGTAGCGGAGCGCGACCGCGACCCCGTCGATCTTCGGCTCCACCGCGTAGTCGACGGTCTCCTGGCCCAGCCCCTTCCGAACGCGCGCGTCGAATTGGGCCAGCTCCTCGAGGGAGTAGGTGTTGTCGAGGCTCAGCATCGGGGTGGAATGGCGGACGGTGGGAAAGCCGGGGAGAAGGCCCTTGGGGACGCGGGAGGTCGGTGAGTCGGGGTCGGCGTATTCCGGATGCTTCTGCTCGAGCTCCTTGAGCTCGCGCATCAGCGCGTCGTACTCCTGATCGGTGATCTCCGGCTCGCCCAGAACGTAATACAGGTGGTCGTGCCGCTCGATCTGCTTCCTAAGCGATCGGATTCGCTCGGCGACGCTTGGGCTCACCAGCTGCTCGCATACCTCACGTGAATCGTGGCCTCGCGAAGGGCGGCCCCGGGCGCCAGGCCCAGCTCGAGCCCGGCGACGCCGGAGGCCATCCGGGTCCTGAGCCCCGCACCGTAGCCTAGGTCCCACCCCGTGCTCAACTCCGTTCGGGCGAGCGACGCGGCGGCACCGACGCCGCCCGCGACACCGGCCGTTACCGGCGCGTCGAGCGCGTGCCGCGCGGCGTCGAAGAAGAAGTAGGCTCTTCCCCCGTGCTGATCGGTGATCCATCGCTGCTCCAGGTTGAAAACGAGGAGGCTGTTCCCGGCGAACGCGCGGTCGCGGTGGCCGCGCAGCCCCTCGCTCCCGCCCACGTAGCGGAGCTCGTCCGCGGGAAAATCGCCCGCTCCGAGGGTCACACGCTCGGCGCGCACGGAGCCGTAGAGGACCCGTGGCCCTCCCAGCGATGCCGCCGAGGCCAAGGAGGCCTTGCCGCGAAGGAGGCCGCGCCGCGCTTCGGGGATGCCGGGATAGCGCTCGGTCCTGTTTCCCGACTCCGTCTCGAGCGCCGCCGCGAGGCCGGAGGTTGGGTTCGCCATCGGGGAGAGCCCCTGCCATTCGATCCTGCCGATGACAGACCACGTATCGCTGGAGCCTCTGCCGATGCCCGCGTAGACGGTTCCGCTCCTCGCGAACGCCAGGCTTCCTCGCGCATGGGACGCGGGGCGTCCTCCGAGCGCGAGCGCCCACCGCGTCTGCGTGAAGAGCGAGTCCGCCACGTCCGCGTCGAGCGAGAACGATCCGTCGATCGGCTTCCCGAGGAGCGCGGGCTCGCGATAGCGAAGCGCGTAGGCCGCGCGCCCCTTGCCGAGACCCGCCCACCGCGCGCCCGCCGTCCTCCCGCTCCCGGCGATGTTCCCCAGGCCGAGGTCGACCAGCCCGGTGAGACCGCCGTCCTGCGTCACCCCCAGCGCCCCTTCGAAATGGCTCACGCTCTGCTCCTCGACCGGGATCAGCACGCGCGCGCGGCCGGGCTCGCGGCCCGGGACGACGCGGACCTCCCCGACGCTCGCGAAAAGATCGCTGCCAATCAACCGCTCCCGCGCGTCGGCGAGGAGGGAGGGCGTGATCCGGCGACCCGGCTTGAGTCCGGCGATCGCGGCCGCGGCGCCGGGGCGCGTCGCGATCGCGCCCGGAATCTCGAGCCCTTCCAGGAGCACGGGCGGACCGGGGTCGATGCTCAGGTGCACCCGCACTTCGCCCCCGACAGCCACGACCGAGTCGACCGAGACCGCGGCGGCGTAGCGGCCCAGCGCGACCGCGTCGTCCCGCACGGCGGCGATCCCGGCCGCGATTCCGCTCGGCCCCGCATCGCCGCGGGCGCCGCGCTCGAAGGAGCGTGCCGGATCGGAGAGCCCGGCCGGAACGCCGCCCGCGACCACCGCGACGACGTGCGCCGACGCGCCCATGGGCGGCGTGGAGGGCGCGGAAGGCGTGTGGGGTACGGCGCCGCCGACGCCGCCGGTGCGGTCCACCGGATCGAGCGAGATTCGCGCGGCCCCGGGCGCGGTCCCGCTCCCGCTCACGATCGCGAGCGTGACGGTCGCGTCGTAGCGGCCGACGAGGAGCAGCCGGTCGCGGATCCGCCCCGCCAGCGACTCGAGCTCCACGCGATCCCAGAGACGCGCGAAGGGATCCGGCCCCTCCTCGCGTAGGAGCGAATCCGGAATCCCTGCTACCGAGAGCGCGAACTTCGGCGCCGGATCGCGGAGCGGTCCGTCCCCCGAGGATGGAGCCGCGAGGGCCGCCGTCGCCGTGAGGGCCGCCGCAGCCGCGAAGGTCGCTGTCGCGGCGATCGCCGCGAGGACCCAGTCGAGGCCGAGAAGTCGGGCGCGGCGCATCAGAACGTACCCCGCAGCTCGAACCGGCCCGTATAGTAGCCGGCCCGCTTCGGAGCCTTGAATCCGGTCCACGAGAACGAGAGCGACACGTTGTCTTTGACGCGGCATTCGCTGAGGAAGTCGTAGTCGAGTCGGCTGCCCGCGGGCGTGGCGAGGTAGAGGCCGGGCGGCGCGTAGGCGCCTCGTTGTTCGCTCCATCCCCAGAGGGTGCGGCCGTCGATGCGGAGCCGCGATCCGGCCGCGTACCGGGCCGTCGGCCCCACCGACCAGAGGTCGAAATACCCGCCGTGCGTCATGTCGATGTCGCGTCGCTGACGCGACAGGACCGAGACCGACAAGTCCCGGCGGAGCTCGCGCGAAATCTCCAGCTCGAAGGCGCGGCCGCGGAGGATCGCGCGGAGATCTTCCCCCGTGTCCTCACGCCGCACCGATTGCACCGAGCGGTCGTAGGCGCTCGTGGCCGATGCGCGGAGCTTGAGCGGAAGGGGATGGCGCACGGTCAGCTTCGCGTCCCAGGCATCGCGGCCGGAGCGGAGCGCCTCGATCTCTCCGACACGCTCCCGGCGAAAGCCGGCTTCGGCGCGCGCGTCGGACCGGCCGCCCGGCGGCGCGTACTCGAGCGTCTGGCGCGCGTTCAGCGTTCCGCGCAGCGTGGTCGCCGCCGCGAGGTAATCGCGGGGATCGAGCGCGTGCTCCAGACGGCCGAGCGGGAGCGTCGAGAGCGTCTCGAGCCGGAGGAACGAAGACCCGCCGAGTCCCCGCCACGCGGGCCGCTTCTTCCCAGGCGAGACCGCTCCGCGGGAGGGATACGTGTCGAGGCGGAGCTGCACGACCGCGCGCGAGCGGGTCGAAGGATCGCCCGTGGTCGTGACCAGCTCGTAGCCGCCCCCCAAGCTCGGATTTCCGAATCGATCGTAGGAGCCGCCCGCGCTCACCGGCCGAAGCTCGCGGATCTGGGCCGATTCCCGGAGCTGCGTCACGTCGTAGCGAAGCTCCGAGGTGACCGGCGCGCCCGGACGGCCGGCGAGCAGGGCGAGCTGCGCCAGATCGGTTCCCTGCGGGCCCGTTGCCGACGCGACCCGCCGCCGCGTGAAGCCGCCGTCGATGGAGAACGAGGTCCCGGAGCGCGCGGAGATCCCGCCGTCCCAGGTGGTCGCGCGCTCGTCCAGCCTGGGGCCGCCCGTGACCTGGACCGTCCGACCGTCCCGGATTCCGTAGCCTCCGCGGAAGCGGACCGAGGCGACCGGCACGAGCTTGAGCCCGAGCTCCACCTCGCGGCTCGACCGGCTGTCGACGCTGTCCCCCTCCTGCCCTCGGATCCGCTCTTCCTTCGCGGTGACGCGGGGCATCACCGGACCAGTTTCCCGCCCGAGGTCGAAGCCCCACAGGGAGCGAAGACCGCTGTCACCGACTCCGCCGTTCCGCGCCTCTTCCCAGTGGAGGGTGCCCACAACCGCCGTCTTGAGATCGGCCCGGGCCGCGCGGCGCATCGAGCGGGATCCGCCGCTCAGCGTCCGGTGTCCGACCTCCCCGCGCAGCGCGAGCGGCGTCACGGGGTCGTACTGGAGCGAGAGCTCCTGCCTCTGCTCTCCGGTGGTATTCGCCGCCTGGTTCCAGCGCTCCCCCTCGAACGCGGCGTCAATCCGGTCGAACGGCTCGAAGCGCTCGCCGATCGAGCGGATCGAGGTCTCCGCCCGGATCGAGCCCAAGCCCCGGCCCTTGATCGAGATCCGGCGCGGATCGAGCCGCGCGGCGAAGCGCGCCGCCGCGCCGTTGTTGTTCCCGTCATCGCGCGCGGAGAGCGCGTTCTGGTCGAACCCCGAGCGCGCCACTTCCCCGTCGACCCCCAGCGCGCCGAAGAGCCGCGTCGCGCCGCCCAAGTCGAGGAGCTTCTTCGTGCTGGGGATCGCGACGGTGCGGCCCGGGACGTAGGAGCCGAGGTTCTGGCCGCGGTAGCGATAGAACCTGGACCCGTCGGTCGCCAGGGTGTCGGCGTACTCTCCCCGTCCCGGCCCGACGCCCGCGAACTCGACCTCGTAGTCGCCGTGCGCGGCACCGAGGTAGACCCAGTGCGGGTTCGCGGGATCGGAGACGTCCCATGCGTACGAGCCCAGCCCCGGGCCGGCGTAGCGCACCCCGCTTGGAAGCGGCACCGACGTGGAGTCGCCCAGCCGGCTCAGCGCGGCCCGGTCGCCGGGGGTGAGCTCGGCGCCGAGCGGATGCTTCGAATCGTCCCCCTCGTTCATGTAGCTCGCGAACCACGAGCTTCCGCCCAGCCCTCCCTGCGTCGTCGCGGCATAGAGGCTCCGGCGGTATCGGCTCGCGGAGGCCTCGAAATCGACCGCGATCCGGCTCTGCGCCGTGATCGGGTGGCGGACCGTGAACGTCACCGTCCCGGCTCCGTAGTCGATCACGTAGTCGTCGTCCGATCCGCGCTTCAGCCGCGCGCCGTCCAGCCAGATCACCTCCGAGCCGGCCACCACGCCCGCCCCGTCGGACGAGACGCTCCGGCTCGAGAGCGCGTACGGGCCCTGGCGGCCCTCCTCGCCGCGGAACTCGACCGTCCGCTTCTCGCCCTTCGCGTTCGCCGCGGCCACGTTCCATGCTGCTCCCCCCGCGCGCGCGTTGCCGCGCACGCCCTGGAGGTGGCGGGTGACCTTCGCGAACTGGCCGGGGATGCCGTCGAGAAAGAAATCGCCCATCGTTGCTTCGGCCCGCGAAGACCGGATCGAGAGCGAGAGCTGGTCCAGATCGTTGAGCTCCCGGCTCGAGCCGTCGGGCTCGAAAGGCAACCGGCGATCGCTCACCATGGCGGCCACCTCGACGTCCTCCGCGACCCGTCCGCGGATCGTGAGGTCTAGGGTTTGCTCGAGCGACGCGGCCCGGTTCTTCCCCACCTCGATGCTGAGCGACTTGAGACCGCTGAACGTAATCCCCTCGCCGGGCGGATCGGTGAGCGCGGACGCGGCGCGCGCGGCCGGGCCGGCGCCCGCAGCGGCAACGCGACGCGGTACCAGGCTGTCCGTGGCCGCGCCCGGCTGCTCCTGGATCAAGGGCCCGACCGCGCGGAGCGAGAGGAGCGATGGGGAGCGATTCACCGCGAAGTCGATGACCACGCTGTCCGGCGACTCGGGCAGCCCGCCGGGATGAAGCGTGGGCGTGGGCCTCCCGAGAGCGCCTCCGGCTGAGAGAACGAGGATCGTCCCCGAGAGCGCGGCCGCGCGCAGCAGTTGGAGCCGGCGCGGCGCGGAGACGGTCACGGCGCCCTTCCGCGCTCGATCGCGAGGATCTGGATCTCGCCACGCGCGGGATCGGCAATTGCGATCCGGTCGAGGCGGCTCACGGCGAGCGCCGCGGGGTGCCACGACGCGCTCGGGCCGCCGAGCGCGCGCGTGATTCGGAGCGCCCCGTCGGGGTCGTATACGAGAATCCGCTGGCCCTCGACGTCGGGAACGTAGAGGCTCCCGCCGGCGTCCGTCGCGAGCTCGCTCGGGACCGCGTACCCGGTCGAGTCGCGGAGCGAGACCGTGCCGAGGAGGCCGCCGCTCGCGCCGAACCGGCGGAGCGCGCCCGCGACGGGATCGTGGACCCAGACGCCGCCGCCCGGGAGGAAGGCGGCGGAGGCGATCGCGCGGAGTGATTCCTCGGGAGCGAGGAATCTGGATCCGCGCGCGCGCGAGAGCCGCTCGTCGAGCGGCACGAGGTCCCGGGAGCGCGGGGCCACGAGCCAGAGCGACCCGAAGAGGTCCACCACGAGCCGCGCCGAGGGCGCGAAGGCCTCCGTCGCGACGTCCGGCGCCATGGAGCGCGAGCCGAGAAAGCGCCCGCTTCCGTCGAACGCGATCACCGCGCTCTTCCCGCGATCGAGGACCAGGAGCGACTGCCGCGCGTCCACGACGAGATCGCACGGGATGGAGAAGGACGCCTCGTCCTCGCCGTACCCTCCCAGGTCCAGGAGCGGCGCGCCGCGCGGGTCCAGCTTCACGACGCGGCGGCTCAGGGCGTCGAGCACGTACAGATTTCCGGAGGTGTCGTACTTGAGCCGCGACGGCCGCGGCACGCCGAGCGCTTCGAGGGTCCCACGATCGAGAATCCGCTCTGTCCGGAGCGCCACGGGAGGTCCGGCCGGTTCCTCGGGCGCGATCGAGGGCGCGCCCCACGCGGACGGAAGGGCAAGGATCGCTCCCGCCATGGAAGCGGCGAGCGTACCGCGGAGGAATTTGGAGCCGCTCATGGTCACCCCAGGCGCGGCGCGCGAAGAGCGGTGGGAGGCGCTAGAACCGGCGCTCTAGGACCACTCTCCCGTACCCGTCGGCGTCGGTATCCGCGTAGACGCGGGTGTCGGGTCGAGTCCAACCCGATCGCAGCTCCTTCGCGGCCTTGCGGCGGAGCAGCTGAACGTCGATGACGCTTAGGACGCGATTGAGGACCGCCGCCGCGAAGGAATACTGGGCCCGGTTGAACGCGCGCTTCGAGTTCTCTCGCGTGGTCGTGTACGAGCTCTGGAGATCCGGCGACGACCAGTCCCACGCGCGATCCCCGGTGGGAAGCTTCTGCGCCACGAACGCGTCCTGCGCCGCCGGATCGCGGGGGTACAGGTCCCGGGCCTCGCGGCGAAGGTCCTCTTCGTAGCTCCCCGGGCCGGAGCCGCTCGATCGCTCGAACTGGCCGACAAGGCGCCAGTAGTCGTCCGATTCGCTCGTCACGCCGACGCCGGCGTTCAGCATCGCCTGCTCGATGTAGTTGTCCTTCCTGAGATGTCCGGCCACCTTCCAGTAAATGAAGTTCGACCAGATGAGGCCCTCGCCGGTGAAGAAGCCGACCGCCCGGCCTTTCGCGCCCATGGAGAGCTCACCCATTCCAGGAACGAGGAGGGAGTAGAGCAACGCTCTCTTTCTCGCCTGTCTCGGCGGTTCGCCCGCGGGCGCCGCATTCGGTCGCGGCGTGGTCGTCTGGCCGGGCTCGGGATCCTGAGCCAACCTCAACCCGCCGTCGTATAGCGCGGAGAGCGGCGACCACGCGTCGGCCTCGACGACGAGCGCGGCTCTGGCCGGCGCCGCGGCCGAAACCGCCGCCGTCAGACCCAGCGCGAAGACGGCGGCCTTAAATGCGCTTCGAGAGCTGGACGCCAATGCCGTTGTCTCGGTTGAAGGGCTTCGAGTGGAGTCGAATGAAGAGGCTCGTGTCGCCGCCCAGCTCGACCCCTCGACCCTTCTTCTTGACGAGGCGGAGCACGTCGACAGCGCTGACGATGCGGTTCACGAACGCCGCGGCCAGCGCGTAGTTCGCGTTCTTCAAGAAATTGTTGCTGTCGTTTCGAATGCCCCGGTAGAAGCGGCGGTCCGCGGATTCTTTAGTGGAGGCGTTGTAGTCTTGCCAACCTCCGAAGTAGGTCGAGATCTTGCCGATGTCTTCGTAGTACTGCTGCCGGTTGTTGTCCCGGAATCCGCGGATGAGGCTGTCTTCCGGCGATCCCCCGCAACCGCACTGGCTGATCCACCGCGCGTAGTCCCAGTGGTCGTCCGCGTAGGCCTGGAATTCATCTTCCTTCGTGTGCCCGCGATCGCGGTAGTAGAAGTAGGTGATCCAGGAGAGTCCTTCGACCCCGATGTTCACCCATCCGCGCTTGTATCCGGCGTAGAGGTGCCCCGCACCAGGCACCGCCAAGTTGTACAGGAATGCCTTCCCCGCCGACTTGGTGTGCTCGGGGCTCGGCGGCGGTTGGATGGAATCGTAGGGGACCTGAGGCGGATTGGTGGCCTTCGTCTCCACCGTGTCGGCGATCGAGCGCTGAGCCAATAAGATTTCGCCGGGAGAAAATCCCCTGAAGTCCAACGGGGAGGCTTGGGCCGGGGGCGCGATGGAGGCCGCGACGAACAAGGTCGCGAGGAGCGCGGGAACGATACGGAATCGAGTCAGATTTGGTCCTTGCGCCGGGCTGAAGTGGCTCTCGAACAACGATTTAATTCTAACCGGGATGGGCCTACTTGACAACCGCGAACTTCTGGAAAACGACGTCCTTGACGCCCCCCCGGCGAGCCTCGACTCGCACCAGGTATACCCCGCTGGCAAGGTTTCGGAGCCCGATTTTCGCCACATTTTCCGCAGGGCCGGGCGTCGGGGTGACCCGGCTGACCTCGTTCCCCAGCGGGTCCAGCACGCGGATGATCACCTCGGTCACGCCTGCCCCGAGCGTGTAGGCCACGCCGATCTCATCCCCTCTGGCCGGATTCGGGTAGCAATAGACCGACCCGGGCTGGAGCACGGGCGGCGAGGCGGCCAGCGGCCCCTGGTTGAGATCGTCGAGGACCGAGGAGCGGCGGCGGTCCCCCGCGAAGCCCGGCCAGGGGGTGCGGATCGAAACCCCCACCCCCGACGCGAGCGCGCTATCGGCGCGCGCAGCGAGCTGATAACCGCCCAGGCTGCCGTTGAATCCCCCGCCGGCCACCAGGTGGAGCCACGCGGGGCCGGCCGGGTTCGGGGACATATCCGCGCCGTTCAAGGTGAGCAGGAGCGGCGTGTCGTCGCCGCCCCCGGGCACCGAGATGGGCCAGCCCGCGCTGGCGCGGCCGTCCGCCTCGAGCGCGACGAGGATGCCGTTCTCGAGAGGGAGGAGCGCCTCGGGGAGGCCATCACCGTCGACATCCCCGACGATCGGGGATCCCGAGCCTCCGACGGCGCCGGGCCCGTAGCGCCTGGTCAGCGAGACGGGCCACCCCAGTCCCTCCACCCCGTTCCGGTTCCAGCGATGCGCGTATCCCTGGGCGTCGACGGCGAAGATCTCGGGGTACCCATCGCCGTCGAGGTCTCCCGCCGCGACCGGTCCGGGCAGACCCGCGGGCACGTAGACCGGCCATCCCGGCAGCTCGGCCCCAGCGAGGTTGTAGCAGTGGACGCGCCGCCTCAAGGGATCGACCACGACCAGCTCGAGATTTCGATCCGCTGCGCGGTCCATGTCGACCCCGAGCAGGTACGGCTCGAAGCCGGGCGCGCCGACGTTCCAGTGCGCCTGGAATCGCCCGGGGTCCTTGCTCGCCTGGTCGACGACCCTCACGGTCCCGTTCCGGAGCGCGTATGCCACCTGATAGCCGCCGGCCCCGGTGAACCGCCCGACGGCGAGGTTGCTCGAAACGTCCGAAACGACCGGGAATCCTCCGACGATCAGCGTGTCGCAGATCGCGGCGACGAGGGGTACCACGGCGCTGTCCTGCGGCGTGATCGCGAAGATGCGGCCGTCGCTTCCGCCCACGATCACGGCGCCGGACGACGCGAGAACGGGAGCCGTGGTCGCGGTCACCGAGGGCGCGTTCGTGTCGAGCACTGGCGGCCAGCCGATGAGCGGGCTCGAGGTCGCGTCGGTCCGCGCCTCCGGACGGAAGGCGTAGACGTTTCCGTCCATGCCTGTCGCCACCACCCCGGCGCCGTGCGTCGGCGCGCTCCCCTTGAAGATGCTGTCGGCGAACAGGACCGCGCCGCGGATTCTCGAGGGGAGCGCCGCCCACTCACCGTCGGTTCGGGACGAGTAGAACGACGACCCGTCCGCCATCCATCCGTAGATGAGGCTGTCGGCCGAGGCCACGACCGATCTCCTACCGTCGCGGAGAAAGACCCCGGTCGTCGGGGCGTTTCCGTTGAGCGCGCGCTCCGCCGAGACCGGCCACCCCGAAAGCCGCCAATCGGAGTCGATCGACACGGTCATCTCGACGCCCGGGACCGATTGGACCCGCAGATCGATGTGGCCGCGAGCGCCGTCGTTCGTCCGCGAGCTGGGATTGGTGTCGTCGGAGAGCCGCGTGTGATTCCCGATGAAGTAGGGATCGAAGGGGCTGCCGAAGAAGTAGCTCGATTTGGGGTTCCCGATGTCCTCGATCCCGTCCGCTTCCAGCAGGCGGAGGCCGCGCCGCTCGGGATTCGAGTTGATGCCGAAATCGGGATTGGCGTTCGGGCCGCAGAGAAACGTCGAATCGTTGACCGGCGTGCAGATCACGGTCTCATCGACATGCCAGACGAGAACGCCCTGCCCGGGAAGGAGGAAGTCGTACTCCCGGTCCCCCAGGGAATCGCTGGGATCGGCGCTCGAGAACCCGGGGCCGAGGATCACCTGCTTCGTCGAGTCCCGGTCTAAGTAGACCGTGTTGTCGCCGTTCAGGTCCGCCTGGCGATTCTCGACGAGCAGGTATTCGTCCGCGCCCAGAGGGACGCGCAGCAGGCGGTTCTGGAGCTGGGAGGAGCGAAGCGAGGTCGTGAGCGAGCGGCCAGGATCGACCTTCACGACCCCGTCGGGCCAGAGCACCGACTTGCACCAGGGATCCAGGCTCACCGGCAGGACACCGCTGGCCTCGACAATCGCCCCGCTCTGCTCGTCCTGGAGCGCGGTCGAGAGCAGATATCCGGAATCCATGTTGCTCCACACGCCGACCGCGGGGAAGAAGGTGTTGATGTCGTAGAGGTCGGGCAGCCCCTGGGTGTGGCCGAACTCGTGGGCCATGGTGCCGTTCAGGGCGCCGTAGAGGCCGTCCTGATCCTCGGTCTCCGGCATGACCATGCCCCCGTGAATTCCGACCGCGCCGCCGTTCACCGCCACGGAATCGGTGAGGCCGATCTGGAACGTCGGAAAATCGCGGGGGCTGTTGCCCGCGACGTCGGACTGAAAGTCGGACCCCGCGTGGAAGAGACAGACGACGTCGAAGGCTCCGAACGGGATCGAATCGGTCGCATCAGCCAGCCGGATGGCGTCCTTGAAGAATCGCTGCGCTTGATCATACGAGGCGGAGCCGAGAGTCCATGGGCCGTAATCCCCGGTGTCGCCCAGCCGGTACGCGGCGCTGTCACCCTTCGGATAGACGTCGTAGAGGACGACCAGGTTGCCGTACGACTGCTTGTGCCAGTAGCGGGACATCGCCTCGAGATGGGAGAGGAAGAACCTCCGATCGTGCGGCGGCGGGTCGATGGCGATCCCGACCGCCTTTCCGTCCCGCATGTCGAACCGGCCGTCTGGCGTCGTCGTCTGGGATCCGAGGCGGTCTGTGTTGAAATCGACCCGGATGCCCAGCACCCGCACGGTGTCCGGGACGCCCGCGAACGCCGTCGACCGCTGGAGCCGTCCCATGACCGACCGGGCGAGCGGCATCCGCCCGCGCGTGATCCACGGGGCGTGCCGGACCGGACCCAGGTGATCGGGCACCGCGCGTCGCAGCTCCAGCCGCCGGGCGGCCGCGTCCTGGCCCCGCTGCGGCGCCGTCCTTGCCGCCTCCACCTGGCCGCGCGTCACGCGCCACGGCGCGCGCCCGGGGGCCTGCGCCGCGAAAACGGAAGAAGCCAGACCCAAGGAAAGGGCCTGGCTTCCTACGAAGGAGACGATCAGGGTCCGGAGGGCGACCCTCCGACTCGTCGTCACGGATTTATCGGTCGGCTAGAAGTGGTAGCCGGCCGAGAACCGGTTCACGCGATCCAGGAACTCCGACTGCGGAATGTTCGCGAAATCGAAGTGGAAGTTGCGATATCCCAATCCGAATCCGTACGTGATGTCGGTGATCGTGCCGATCGGGTCGCTGATGTAGCCGAAGCGGAGCGCGAGCAGGCGGTTGAATTCGTACTCGACGCCCGCGTCCCACACGTCGACGGCGAGCGTGCGTCCCGGCAGCAGATAGCGCGTCGCGTCCGCGGCGATCAGGAGGTGATGCACCTCGGTCTCGATCGGCCGGTAGGCCGCGCCGATCCGGACGTTCCGGCCGAGCGGGTCCGACTGATCCACGTCGATATATGAGATATTGGGTCCGATGTTGGAGACGGTAGCGCCGAGCGAAGCCTTCAACGCCGGCAGCTTGTAGAGCCAGCCGAAGTCGGCGGCGAATGAGGTGCCGCGGCCGGGGCGTCCGTCCAGCGTGACGCCGGGAGGCGCCAGGTCAACGCGGACGAGCTTCAGCGCCACGCCGAACCCCATGTTGGGCACGAGGTCGGTGCCGTACGCGATCGCGGGCGCGAGCTCGTAGCTCTTGAACTCGCCCGTCGGGTTGCCGTCCACGTCGGTGCCCTCGCTCTTGCCGTAGCTCAGGTATCCGAAGCTGGCGCCGATCCCGCCCAGACCCTCCACGCGCTGCACATAGGAGAGATAGGAGAAGTTCACGTCGTCGGCCAGGTCCGGCACGAGTGGCGTGTAGGTCATCCCGACCTGGTGGTCCCGGACGAAGGCGAGGCCCGCGACGTTCCACCACATGGCGTTCGCATCGTCAGCCACCGCCACCCAAGCCCGTCCCATGCCGTCAGCGCGAGCGCCGGGCGCGATCAACATGGACTGTCCGCCGGCCTCCGACTGCGCCAATGCGGTTTCGGTAGCCCCCAGGAGAAGGACGAGAGCTAGAGATGCGGTAGCGATGCGACCCATACTTAAACCTCCTTCGGACGAAAAAAGAGGGACGCCTGCGCGCCCCGAACGGATACTGATAATATCGAAGAATCGAGCCAGGGTCAAGGTGCGGAGTCCTGCGTTCACTGGGTCAGAAGGGCCCGTCCGATTGAGGATGCCTTGGCGCCGGACGGCGTCTCGGCGGTGACTTTGAAGAGGTACACCCCGATGGCCACTTTTTCTCCCACTGAATCGCGCCCGTTCCAAGGAATGTAGTTCTCCCCGGCTTTCCCGTCGACCTGGGTCTCCCAGACCCGTCGGCCCGCCACCGTCAGGATCTGGATCTTGAGGCGCGCGGCCTGATTGACGCGGGCGTGGAGAAAGGTCTCCCGGGGGAACGGATTGGGGTAGTTGAACACCTGATCCAGGACCAGGGCGCCCCCCGCCGCGGCGCCATTCGCGACCTCGAGAACAAAGGTCTGGACCCCGATATTCCGAAAGGTGTCGGAGGCGTGGACCTCGACCCGGTGCGGGCCGTCCGCCAGGGCCGGCACCACCAGCTCCACGCTCCCCTTGGTGAAGCTCCCGGGGTCGTACGAGAACTGAGGCGTGAGCTCGATGGGCGCTCCGCGGTCGTCCACGATCACGAAGATCGTGTGGGAATTGTCGAGGCGGGTGAGGTCGACCCCGCTCGAGTCCTCGATGACGAACGTGACCCGCGCTCCCGGCTTGAGCGTGGAGTCGCTCTGGGACGGAGAGCGAAGCCGTATCGTCGGGGGCGTCGCGTCGATGCGGCTCGAGGCGGTTGCCGAGATCCGAACCGAATCCACGGCCCATCCGACCCCGACGCCGCCGGCGGAGGAGAGGAGCGCGCGGATACGGGCGCCGGGACCGATGACCCTTCCGTCGACGGGCACGACGAACCGGGCTTCGAAGACCCCGCGGTCCAGGGCGACCTGGCCCCGGTAGAGCGTGGGGCCGGGAATGCGATACGTGGTGCGCGAACCGTTGAACGGCGCGATCTGCGTGCGCACGAACGGCGGCCCCTGGACCCAGATCTCCGCCACCCCCGTGGAGAGCGTGTCCGCGCTCGAGTCGGGCATCAGCGCGTGCCCGCGGATCACGACCGGATCGCCGCGCAAAAGCGAGTCGAGCGGGCCCTTCTCCCAAACGCCCCGCCCTCGCGGCAGCGGCGGGTGGAGGGCCGGATCGCCCAGAAAGGCGTACTTCCGTATCGTGAAGTTCGTGGAGGAGGCGTTCCCGTTCTTGGCCCGCGCGAAGGCGAGGCCCGCGGCGCGAACGCTGTCGATTCTCGCGCCGAGCGGGAAGAGCTGGTCCATGAAGGCATCGCCCAGGGCGGTGCTCAAATCGCCGAGCACCAGGCCGCTCGCCGCGAGCGACGCGGCGGCGCCGCCGTTCTGGGCCGTGAGCAGCAGCTCGGCCAGACTCTCACCGTCCGGCGCGTCGTACTTTCCGACCGTGCAGCTGAAGAAGCCGAAGAGCCCGGGGCGCGCCGCGTTGGTGAGCCGTGTGATGTCGCTGGAGCGGAATACCTGCTCGTCGGCAAGGACGTCCTCGTTGCCGTGGCCGACGTACTCGACCCACCACGCCCCTCGGTTCATTTGCGCGATCAGCTCATCCCGCGCGGCGGGTTTGGACTGATGCAGCGTATCGGCGAACGCGAAGTCGTTCAGGTAGACCTTCGCCCTCTCGACCGGAAACGGAATGTGGAACCGGTCGTTCCGCTCGAGCTGATCGACATGCTGGTTCGTGAGGTTGTCGGGCTTGTTGCGCTGCGTCGCGTCGTCGGCGCAGAGGATCGCCCGGGCGCGCCAGGCATCGAAGTCGGTCGCCCCCTCGTAGGCTCGAACTTTCCCCGTCGCGAGCGCCAACGCCTCCGCGGCGGTCCCGGCGGGAAGTCTTCCCACGGCGAGATCGACGAGGAGATCGGACGGTCCGTCGAGAAGGGCGTAAAAATCGTCGGACGGGAACTGGACGCCGAGGTTCACGTCGAAGTAGTCGGAGTAGGTCGGAACCAGATCGGGGGTGCCGATTCCCTGATAGCTCTTGGGATCGAACGTGGCGTCACCCAGGAGGCAGACGAAGGCGGGCCCGGGCAGCACCCAATGCCGAGAGGCGTAGGCAAGCAGGTTTCGGATCGCGATCGGGCTCGGGCGCCCGGAGCCGAACTGGGCGAAGATGCGATCGGTCGTCGCGATTCGAATCCGCGGGGAGACGATCCCCGGGACACGCTGCGTCCGATAGGTCGCCAGCGACTCGGCCGCGGCCAGAAAGGACGGCGGCGAGACGATCAGGTAGTCGGCGCCGTTCCCGGGGTCGAGCAGGTCCGCGATCGCGCGGAGGCTCGGTGCCGGATTATAGAGCGAGACGACCGGCGGCCTCGGCGCGCGCGCGAGCGAGACGAGCGAGTAGCGGATCCGGCCGCTCGGCGCGATCGAGTCCTCGGCGGTCAGGGTGAAGCTCGGCGCCGACCCGGCCCACGCGCCTCCGGCGAGCCGGACCGGGCTCTCGGGGTCGGTGCGGTCGAGGAGCCAGACCGTGCCCGAGTCCGCGACCGCCGAGACCGCGTACTGGACCCGGCCCGTCGTGGAGTCCGGCGCCGCGAACTGGAGCGTATCGTTCAGCGCTGTGAGCGCGCGGGGGTAGATGAACTCGAACCACGCGAGGTTCGACTGATCGAAGCGATTCGGATCATTCGAATCGACCAGGACCGGCACGTCGACATCCAGGGTATCCCGAGCCAGCACCGTCACGCCGGTCGCGGTCATATCTTGGGGATTGGATAGATTCCACCCCGCGGAGTCCACGAGGCCCCGGTGCCAGTAGATCCGCGCGACATGGTCCGGCACGGACGACCCGATGGATTCCCCGAAGCCCCACATCCGGACAAGCAGGTCGCCCGCCCCGCCCGCGACCGCGCCCGGAAGCTGGAACACGAAGCGCACCCGCGATCCCTGCTGGAATCGCCGATCGAACCAGCGCTCCCACCGAACCGGAGGTTGATAGAGGTCGAAATCGGGCAGGCGGTTCTGCTCGTAGTGAACGCGATGCGTCACGCTCGTATAGAGCGGGGCGCCCAAGGTCACGGGCGCGGCGCTTCGCGCGCCGATGCGGCGCGGCGGCGTCGCCACCGGGCCGGGACCCCACGTGAGCCAGAGGGTCTCCTGATCGCTGTGTTGTGTTTCCTGGTACTCCGCCCCCCCGCCGAGCGCCAGGTCGTACCCGAATCCGGTCGCGCCGGTCCCGTAGAAGTAGATGCGATCGGCCGTGTCGAACACGCCGTCGACGGCGCCCGTCACCTCGATGGCGCATTCCCGCAGCGAATCGGGTCCCGAATCGACATCGGCGGTTTCGACGATGTCCCCGGGCGTGGCCCGGAAGATCCGAAACGTGGCGGGGTCTATCCCCGACGCGGCCACGCCGGCCGCGGCGAGGTCGGCCGGGCTGACCTGGTAAAGCCCGCCGCGGAAAATGCCCAGCCGGACCCACGGGCGCGAGAGATCGACGCGCAGCGGCACCACGGCCGCCGTGGCGAACGCCGACCGGCGCGCGGCCGGCGCCGCGGCGCCCCGCCCAGGCGCGGGACGGAGCGGGAAGGTCGGGCCCAGGCCGCTGGTCGGAGCGAGCGCGCTGCCGCTCCCGATCCGACCCGGGGACGCGGCGGCGATCGGCTCGACCGGCCGGTCCCACCGCACTTCGAGGGTGATCTCGTCCAGCGCCCTCGCTTCCCCGCTCGCCGGATCCCACGTCACCGGGCGAATGGTCACCGCGAGGAGCCGCTCGCCCGCGGCCGCCATGTCCCGAGGCGCTCCTGCCGGCCGGGGGCGCGCGGCCGGCGCGCCACCCGCGTACGCCAGGTCCGAGAGCGCGGCGGCGATCCTCGCCGGGCGGATCGACGAGCGGATATCCGGATCGGTGAGGACGTGCGGAAACGGGACGGGCTTGAGGACTCCGAGCGAGCGCGACGTGCCTTCCGTGGCCGAGACGGTTGCCGCGACGCCCCAGGGAACGCGCAGGAACACCGTCCGGGCGGGCAGGGGCGGACCACCGGGCGCGGCTTCGTAGTCGGCTCCCAGCAGATCGATCTCCGCCAGCTCGAATCCCAGCATCTGGCCGCGGGTGACCGAGGGCTCCCCGAGCGGAACGCGGACGCGGTATCCGGTCGGCGTGATGGCTTCGACGATGGCCCGGGGAGGGTCGACGGCGGCGAGCGCCGGGGAAATGGACGCCGCCGCGAGCCACGCTCCGAAGAGCGCCCCGAGGGCGGCGAGGCTCGAGCGGCGGATCAACGCGGGTCGATCCGCTCGGCTTCCTCCACGAGCATCACCGGAATGTCGTCGACGATCGGGTAGCGGAGCCCGCACCGGACGCAGACGAGCTTCTCCGCGGCTCGGTCGTACTGAAGATCCTGCTTGCACTGAGGGCAGACCAGAATCGAGAGCAGCTCCTCGCTGAGCGGCATATGCCTCCTAGGACGGCGTGCCTGCGGCGGCAGTGGCGGTTTCCTCCAGATACACACCCATCTTCAAATACTTCTCCAGCCTCCGGTCGAGAAGCTCCTGCGCGGGAAGCCCGATCAGTCCCCGCACGTGGCGAAGCACCGCGTCCTTCACCCGGCGGGCGGCCTCCTCGGGGTCGCGGTGGGCGCCTCCGACCGGCTCCGGGATCACCTCGTCGATCACCTTGAGCTCGAGCAGATCGGGAGCGGTGAGCTTCAGCGCCTCGGCCGCCTGCTCGGCCTTGCTGGCGTCCTTCCAGAGGATGGCGGCGCACCCCTCCGGGGTGATCACCGAGTAGATCGAGTTCTCCATCATCATCACGACGTCCCCGACCGCGATCGCGAGCGCTCCGCCCGAGCCGCCCTCGCCGATGACGACCGTCACGATCGGAACCGCCAGGTGGGCCATCTCGAGGATGTTTCGCGCCAGCGCTTCCGATTGTCCGCGCTCCTCGGCGCCCAAGCCCGGGTAGGCTCCGGGCGTGTCCACCAGGGTGACAATGGGACACCCGTAGTTCGCGGCCAGGCGCATGAGGCGGAGCGCCTTCCGGTATCCCTCGGGATGGGCCATTCCGAAGTTGCGGTAGATGTTCTCCTTCGTATCGCGGCCCTTCTGGTGGCCGATGATCACAAGCGGCAGATCGTCCACGACCGCGAGCCCGCCGACGATGGCCGGGTCGTCGGCGAAGCGGCGATCGCCGTGGAGCTCCATGAAATTGGGCGCGATGTACTTCAGATAGTCGAGCGTATACGGCCGGCGGGGATGGCGCGCGAGCTTCACGCGCTGCCACCGGGTGAGCTTCGCGTAGACCTCGCGCCGCAACCGCTCCACCTTCCGCTCGAGGCGCTCCAGCTCCTCGGCGGCTTCCGGATGCTCCTCGGGCGCGAGTCCCTTTAAGTCCTCGATCCTACGCTCGATGTCGAGGATCGGCTTTTCGAAGTCGAGCCAGGTTCCGTTCACGGGCGCTCCGGAGTTAGAAGGGGACCGCCGCGGCGTGGCCGTTCGCGACGCGCACGGCGGAGTTGCCCAGCCGCTCGCGAAGGGCTTGCAGGAGCTCGTCGCTCGGGCGCACGAGCAGGCGCTTGGCGCGGATCTGCGTCGTGCCGGGGCCGCTTCCTTCCCGCACGGTGAAGTATACGGGGCTTTCGCCCGGGTGGCGAAGCAGGACGTCCCGGATCTCCTCGAGCGACACGGCCGCCCCGGCCCCGACGAGGTCGATGTGGACCGAGCGACCTCCCGACTCCCCGCCCCCGACGAGAGTCTTTACCGAGCTCAAGACCATCTTCGGCTCCGTGTCCTCGCGGAGATTCACGCGGCCGCGTACCTCGAGCACCGTCCCCGGCTGGAGCTGGGCGCGGGACCGCTCATAGAGCTCGGCGAACACCGTCGCTTCCACGGTTCCCTTCATGTCCTCGAGGGTGACGAAGGCCATGGAGCGTTTGTTCCGGTCGGTGTGCGTCTTGATCCCGGCGACGAGGCAGATCAGCGTCACGTCCGCGTTGTCCCGAAGCTCGCGAAGCCGTCCCGTGTCGGCCGTCGCCCTCGCCGCGATCACGTCGCCGTGTGCGGCCAACGGATGGTCCGAAAAGTAGAAGCCGAGGACCTCGCGCTCACGTTTGAGCCGCTCCTCGAGCGGCCACGGAGCCACCCAGGGGAGCGCCGCGTCCTGGGCGACGATCGCCTGATCCCCGCCGAACAGGGACTCCTGGTGCCGGCTCACCCCGCGGGCGCGCTCCTGCGCCTGAGCGAGGAGATCCCCGACCGCTCCGAGGAGCTGCGCCCGGTCGCCCTCGAGCGCGTCGCACGCGCCCGCTTGGATGAGCGACTCGAGCACGCGTCGATTCACGTTCCCGGTCTCGACGCGGCGGATGAGGTCGCCCAGGGTTCGGAACGGCCCGCCGGCCGTGCGCGCGCGCACCAGCGCTTCGACCGAGCCCAGGCCGACGTTCTTGATCGCGGAGAGCCCGAAGCGGATCGCCTCCCCCTCGAGCGTGAATCCGGCCGTGCTCGCGTTCACGTCGGGCGGAAGGACCGCGATGCCCAGACGGCGCGCCTCCTCGACCAGGGTGACGATCCGATCGGTGTCCCCGACCTCGCTCGTGAGCGAGGCGGCGAGGAACGCCGCCGGATGGTGTGCTTTGAGGTACGCCGAATGATAGGAGAGCATCGCGTACGCCGCGCTGTGCGAGCGCACGAATCCGTATCCCGCGAACTTCTCCATCAGGTCGAAGATTTCCTCGGCCTTCTTCTTCGCCACGTTGTTCCGCGCGCAGCCCTCCACGAAGGCCGACTTCTGGCTGGCCATCTCCTCGGGCTTCTTCTTCCCCATCGCCCGGCGGAGGAGGTCGGCCTGCGCCAGCGTGAACCCGGCCAGGCGGTTCGCGATCTGCATCACCTGGTCCTGGTAGACGATCACGCCGTACGTCTTCCTCAAGATCGGCTCCAGCGAGGGATGCATGTGCGTCACCCGCTGCTTCCCGTGCTTGCGCTTCGCGAAGTCGTCGATCATGCCGCTCTGGATGGGCCCCGGACGGAAGAGCGCGTTGATCGCGATGATGTCCTCGAACGTATCCGGCAGGACCTTCCGGAGGAGATCCCGCATCCCCCCCGACTCCAATTGGAAGATCCCGACCGTCTGCGCCCTCTGCAAGAGCGCGTAGGTCTCGGCGTCGTCGAGCGGGAGCGACGGCAGGTCGATCGACTTCCCGGCCGATTCCAAGATGAGGCGGGTCGCGTCGTCGAGAACGGTGAGGGTGCGAAGCCCGAGGAAGTCCATCTTGAGGAGGCCGACCCGCTCGAGCGATTTCATGTCGAACTGGGTCGTGATGTCGCCCTTGGGCGAGCGGTACATCGGGACGTAGTCGGTGAGCTGGCCCGGCGCGATCAGGACGCCGGCCGCGTGGGTCGAGGCGTGCCGCGCGAGTCCTTCCAGGGCGAGCGAGCAGCGGATGAGCCGCGCGTAGCGCTCGTCCTTCTGCGCGAGCGTGCGAAGCTCCGGGACGATCTCGAGGGCCTTGGGCAGCGTCATCCCCAGATCCCCGGGGATCATCTTCGCCACCTGGTCGCATTCCGCGTAGGTCATGGCCAGCGCCCTGCCGACGTCGCGCACGACGGCGCGGGCCGCCATGGTTCCGAACGTGATGATCTGGCTCACGCTCTCGCGCCCGTACTTGTCGATCACGTAGTCGATCACCTTCTGGCGGCTCTCGTACGCGAAGTCGATGTCGATGTCGGGCATGCTCACCCGCTCCGGATTCAGGAAGCGCTCGAAGAGGAGCTCGAAGCGGAGAGGGTCGATGTCGGTGATCCCGAGGCAGTAGGAGACCAGGCTCCCCGCGGCCGAGCCTCGTCCCGGGCCGACCCCGACCCCGTTCCGCCGCGCGTAGTCGGTGAAATCGCGGACGATCAGGAAGTAGCGCGCGTACCCGACGGTGCAGATCGTGTCGAGCTCGTAGGCGAGGCGCTGCTCCATCTCCGGGGTGGTCTCCGCGTATCGCCGCGCGAGCCCGTCCCGCGCGAGCCGGCGCAGGTACCCTTCCTCGCTCTCGAACTCCGGCGGAATCGGGAACGACGGCAGCTGCACCCGCTCGGTGTCGAGGGTCAGCTCGCACCGCTCGGCCGCGACGAGCGTGTTCCGGAGCGCCTCGGGCGTCTCGTGGAAGAGCGCCGCCATCTCCTCCGGCGACTTCACGTAGAGCTCGTCCGTGGCGAAGCGGAACCGGTCGGCGTCGAGCATCGTCTTCCCGGTCTGGATGCAGAGGAGCACCTCGTGGGCCTCCGAATCCTCGCGGGCGAGGTAATGGCAGTCGTTGGTCGCCACCAGCGGAATCCCCATCTCCTTTCCGAGCGCGATGATTCCGCGCGCGGCGATCTTCTCGTCGGGGAGGCCGTGGTCCTGGATCTCGAGGAAATAGTGCTCGGCGCCGAAGAGGTCCCGGTACCACGCCGCCGCGCGGCGCGCCCCCTCCGTATCGCCGGCGACCACCAGCTGCGGCACCTCGCCCCGCAGGCAGGCGCTCAAGCAGAGGAGCCCGCCCGCGTGGCGTGCCAAAAGCTCTTTGTCGATCCGAGGCTTGTAGTGGAATCCCTCGAGATATCCGGCCGAGGAGAGCTTCGACAGGTTCTTGTATCCTTCCCGATTCCGCACCAGCAGGACCAGGTGATCGTACGCGCCCTTCCCATCCGCCGTGCGGGACCGGTCCTGGCGGGAGCCGTGCGCGACGTAGACCTCGCAGCCCAGGATCGGCTTGATCCCCGCGGCGAGCGCCTGGTCGTAGAACTCCACCGCGCCGAACAGATTTCCGTGGTCGGTGAGCGCGAGCGCCGGCATCTCGTACCCCGCCGCGCGGTCGACCAAGCGGTCGACCCGGCAGGCGCCGTCGAGCAGCGAGTACTCGCTGTGGTTGTGGAGGTGGACGAA
>VBOZ01000008.1:239248-269866 GCA_005893305.1 Candidatus Eisenbacteria bacterium
TCGTCGCGACTGTCGGGGGCACGCATCGGGGGGCTCGGGTGATCCACCTTCCGAGTCTACACGACGCTGCGCGGACGCCTTCAACCCTTTTTCCGATTCGCCCGCGCGCGGAAGTATGATATCTCTCGCGCCGGATGGAAACGATGACCGCGCACCCCTCACCCGCCGCCGCGCGCGCCCGCCTAAAGCAGATTCTCGCCGAGCGATCGATCCGCTTCGGCGACTTCACGCTCTCCTCTGGAGCGAAAAGCAAGTATTACGCGGACGTGCGTCAGACGAGCCTTCATCCGGAGGGCGCGCTCCTGATCGCCCGCCTCCTGGACCCGATCCTCGCGGAGCACGGAGTGAAATCGATCGGAGGGCTGACGCTCGGCGCCGATCCGATCGTGGGCGCCACGATCGCGTGGACGCAGCTCCAGGGGAGAGGGCTGGTCGGATTCCTCGTGAGAAAGGAGCAGAAGTCCCACGGCACCGGGAATCGGATCGAGGGTCCCTTCGACAAGGCCCTCCCCGCCGCGATCGTCGACGACGTGGTCACGAAGGGCGGATCCGCGCTTCAGGCGCACGACGCCGTGAAAGCGGCCGGCGGCGAAGTGCGCGTGGTGGTCTGCGTCGTCGATCGCGGCGAGGGCGGCGGCGAGGAGTTCGCGACGCGCGGCGTCCCGTTCCGCGCGCTATTTCAGATCCAAGAATTCCTGCCCTAGCTTCGCCGCACCCCGGTTTCGCGGCTCCTCTAGTTCCCCGGCTGCCCGGTGTTGTCGGGCTCGACCCCCGCGCCCCCGGCGCCGGCGGCATCCCCGGACGGCGGCTCGCTGGTCGGCTGCGGAGGGGAAGGCGGCGGCTCCTGTTCGGGCGCCTGATCCGGAGGAACCGTGGGTTCCCCGTTGCCCGTGGAGTCGGCCGCGAGCGAATCGGACCAGAACGGCATGTGCAACACCGGGCAGAGCTGGCGCGGCTCCGTCTTGCGGATGAATGCGGCCCGCATCACGTGCAGGCAATCGGGCCCCGCGCGATATCCGGTGTCGCCGTCGATCCAGGCGTCCACCACGTCTTCCGGCGCCTCGAAATCGCGAAACGGCCGGTCCTGAAGCGCGACCTGCATGAAGCGAGCCCAGATCGGCACCGCGGCCGCGGTGCCGGTGAGGCCAATGCGGCGGTTCCGGTCGCACCCGACCCACACCCCGGTGGCCAGGTCGGGCGAGTAGCCGATGAACCACGCGTCGTTCTCATCGTCCGTGGTCCCGGTCTTCCCGGCCGCCGGCCGCATGAAGCCGTACGCGCTCCGGATCGCGGACGCGGTCCCGTAGATCACCGGTCCCTCGAGAAGGATCGTCGTCAGGTAGGCGGTCTCGGGGCGAATGACGCGGCGACCCTCCCGCCGCGGCGACCACCGGACGTTGCCGCCGCGGTCGAGAACCGCCTTCACCGCGATCGGGGGCACGCGCACGCCGCCGTTCGCGAGCGTCGCGTAGGCGGTCGTCAGCTCGAGGACCGAGAGCTCGCTGGTCCCAAGCGCGAGCGACGCGACCTGGCGAAGCCGGCTCTCGATCCCGAGGGAGCGCGCCATCTCGATCACCTTCGGGAGCCCCACCATCTGCGATAGCCTCACCGTCGCCACGTTGAGCGAGCGCGCGAGGGCGCGGGCCACGGTCACCTGCCCCGCGTACGAGTTCTCGAAATTCTTGGGCGACCACGGCCCGAGGTCGGTCTGGAACGTGTCGGGCTGATCGCGCAGGAGCGTCGCGGCGGTGATCGGCGGCCGCTTGCCCGAGAAATAGGAATCGAGGGCCGCGGCGTAGACGAACGGCTTGAAGGCGGAGCCCGGCTGCCGGCGGGAATCGACCGCGCGATTGTAGGGGCTCTCCGCGTAGTTCCGCCCGCCGACCATCGCGCGGATATACCCCGTCGAGGGCTCGATCGCCACGAGCGACGCCTGCGCGGGACTGCGCTCGGCTCCTCCGATCGGCGAGCGCGCGTCCGCGTCCCGCGCCCCGGCGCGCGCGATCCGCTCGGCCTCTTCCTGCATCCGGCCGTCCAGCGTGGTGAAGATCGAGAAGCCGCGCGCGCTCAGGTCGGACTCGGAGATGTCCTTGGCGAGGAGCTCCCGAACGTAGTCGACGAAGTACGGGGCGCGCGTCGTGGGCGGCGCATTGGCGGCAAAGCGGAGCGAGGTCTGCCGGTACCGGGCCGCGTCCTGCTTCGAGATGAAGCCGCACTCCACCATGTCGACGAGGACCTGATCCCGGCGCGCGAGCGCAGCCTCGGGATCGCGGTACGGGGACAGCTTGTTCGGCGCCGGGATGATGCCGACAAGAAGCGCCGCCTCGGCGGGCGTGATCTCTTGGACGTGCTTGTTGAAATAGTAGAGCGACCCTTCCTCGACCCCGCACACGCTCCAGGAGCCGCGCTGCCCCAGGTAGATCTGGTTCAAGTAGAACTCGAGGATCTGCTCCTTGGAATAGCGTAGCTCCACCATCACGGCGAGCAGCGCCTCGTGAAACTTCCTCCAGACGTTTCGCTCGCGCGAGAGGAAGAGGTTCTTCACGAGCTGCTGGCTGATCGTGCTCCCGCCCTCGACCACCCCTCCGGCGCGCAGGTTGCGCACGGTCGCGCGGCCCATGCCGAGAAGGTCGAGTCCCCAGTGCCGGAAGAAGCGGCGGTCCTCGCTCGCGACCACCGCGAGAACCAGATGCCGCGGCATGGCCGCCAGGGGGATGTAGCTCCGCCGCTCGCGCTCCTGATCCGAGAACTCGCCCAGGATCTCGGGGTCGATCCGCAGAAGGCCGCGCGGACCGGGCTCGGCAAATCCCTCGCCCAGGGAGGCGACCTGGTTGTCTTGAATATCCATGACCACCTCGGAGCCCCGCTCCACGTGATCCGGATAAGTGAAGGGACGGAGATGGATCTCGAAGGCCGTGCCACGGATCCGGTACTGCCCCGGATCGGCCGGGATCTTCCAGACCCGGCGGTACTGCGCGCGATCGAGCGCGCGCTGTATGACCGTCGCGTCGACGTGATCCCCGACGCGGTAGTCGCGCCAATCGGCGTAGACCTGGGTCGGAAACTTCCACCCCTGCCCCGCGTAGCGGTACGAGGAGAGCGAGGAGAGCCGGAACCAGTCGTATCCGAGGAAGGCGAGGACCAGGAGCAGGATGAACGCGAGCCAGCGGACGCGCCCGGGGGGCAGCCAGTCGGGCCGGCGCGTCCACCACGGGCCCGGTTTGCGGGGTGCGGGCTTGGATTGCGGCTTCTCGGTCACTACCGGAGGAGCGTAGGGGGAGCCGTGGCGCACGTCAACCGCGCGGCACGATTTCGCGAAACGCTACTTGTCGATGAGGACGTCTTCGAGGTACCGCATCCGGCCGACGGTGCGGGAATTGGTGCCGCCCGCCGGCGCGTTGAGGACGTAGTCGCGGTACGCGGTGAGCGCATCCCGCCGGTCCGAGTTGCGGCCGGAGAGTTCCTGAATCGACCAGAGACAGTCCGCATATTCGAGCTTCGCGCGGGTCCGATCCGGCCCGGCCGTCGAGCCGACGAGGGATTTCCAAGAGGACTTGAGCTTCCGGAGCGCGGCTAAGTCCGCGTTCTTCGCGGCGAACCCGGTCGCGAGTTGGAGCCGGTCGATCGGTCTCATCGATGCACGGTCCTGCTGGGGCTGCGCGGCCTCGCCCGCCGGCTGCGGCGGGGGATTCGCGGGGGTCGTTGCGCCCGCGCTTGGAGCCGGGGCACCTCCGGACGGTGCCGTCCCCCGCTCCGGCCAGCTCGTTTCGGACGGATTCACCGGGGCGGGCCTGGGCTCCAGTGCCGCCTCGGGTTGAGGGGCGGCCTCGGGCGCGACCGGTTTCGGCGCGGCCGCGTCGGGTGCTTGCCGGGTGCCGGTCGTCCGGACGACGCGGCTTGGAGCGGTCGGAACATCATCCACCGGCCTCCACGGGAAGCCTTCGCCGTCGCCGCTATTGGCGTCTTTCGGCGATTTGGCCGCGGCGCTGGTGCCCGCTTTGGGCTTGCCCTTCGCCGTGCGGGAGCCCGATTTGGTCGCATCCGGCGGCGGGCCCGGCGACGACGCCACGCCTGGCGTCGCGTCGAGGATCGTCGGGGCCGGCGACGGCGGCGCCCCCGAACCCGTGGTCGGCTGCGTCGGCGCGGACGTGGTCGTCGGTTGTGTCGTCGCGGACGGCGCGGGCGTCGGTTGCGCCGTCGCGGACGGCGTGGTCGTCGTGCTTCCGTCCGGGGCGCTCGGCGTGGCCGTGGCATCCGGTTGCGGCGCGACGGAGGGCGTCCCCCCATCCGGAGTGACGTCCAGCGCCTTGTCCTGCCTGAACGCGAGCGCGATCCAGACCGATACGCCAAGCAGCACGAGACCGCAGCCGATACCGCCGCCCCAGAGAGCAAGACGAACGAGCGTCGTCTTCCGCTTCTCGTCCGCGTCGCGCTTCCGCTTGAGGGCTTCGTTCGCGAACGAGAGGCTTCCTTCCGGGGGCGCCGAATCGCGCGGCACATCGGCGGGCTCGAAGTCCCACGTCGCGGCCGGCTGCTCGGCTGGCGCTTCCGCCTTGGGCGTGAAATTCGCGAAGGGGTCGGCCTCGCTCGAGCCGGACGCTTTCCCGCCGGCGGCCGGTGGCGTGCCCGACCCCGCCGCGGACGGCTCGGAACCTACATCGGCGAAGGAGATCTCGTCGAACAGGGGTGTCGAGGCGCGCGCTTCCCCGTGCATCGGCATCGATGACTGCGCTTCCGGGGTCGACTCTATCGACTCGGTCGTCTCGGGCGATTGCGCCGCGGGTGCGAGCGGCTCGTCAGGACCTTCGAACGACGGTGCCCCCATGACGGCCCGGGTCAGCTCCAGCTCGAGCCGGCACCCTTCGCAGACCGCGAGGTGCTCCTCTAGGGCGATCCGGTCCTCGGGCGACAGCGTTCCGGAGACGCACGGCTCCAGCTTGAGTTTTGCTTCGGCGCAGATCATCTCGGACCGAGTCTCCCGGCAACGGTGATTTCGGGCCCGCGCGCGGAGGTACCCACGAGCTCCCGTACCGGTAGCTATCGGATTCGGCCGGTAAGTTCTTGAGGTGAAAGGAGGCAGCCGAGGCGGGGCGCGAGCTATCTGGAATCAGAGGAAAACCGTGTAAGTCGTTTCAACATCAGGCCGTTGCGCGCGGCCCCCTACACCGTCAATCCGGAAGGATCGCTCCTTCTACGGGACAGGCCTCGAGGCAGGCGTTACAGCTCACGCAATCCTCGGCGACGATGAAGAGCCAGAGGGTGCCTTTGACATTTTGCCCCTCGCCCTTCTTGATGCAGTCGACGGGGCAGACATCCACGCAGGAGCTTTCGCCTTCGCAGATGTCCTTCACGATCTCATACGCCATGCGGCCTCCGAATCGGGTCGAAGCTACTGCACTTGGAGCATGCGGTCGAGCGCCGCGCGCGCCCAGTGCTTCGTCGTCTCCGCGACGCGAATCACGTTCACCGGCTCGCCTTCGACAATGCGCTCGAGCCCCCACAGGAGATTCTGCGGAGAAATCCGGTACATTGTAGCGCACATGCAGAAATCCTTCGAGAGGATCGCGATCTTCTTGTCGGGGAGCGTCCTTTGGAGCCGCTGGACAAGATGATACTCGGTGCCGACCGCCCAGCTCGATCCGGCGGGCGCCTCGCGCAGCGTCCGGATGATGGTCTCCGTCGAGCCCACGTGGTCGGCGGCCCGCGCCACCTCGTGCGGCACTTCCGGGTGGACCAGGATCTTCACGCTCGGATCTTCGGCTCTGCGCTCGGCCACGTGCCGGAGCTGGAACTTCGTATGGACGGAGCAGCAGCCCCTCCAGACGATCACCTTCGCGCTCCGGAGGGCTTCGTCGGAGATCCCGCCCTGCGGCAGCCGAGGATCCCAGAGGACGATCCGCTCGAGCGGGATCCCCATCTCGACGGCCGTGTTCCGGCCCAAGTGCTCGTCGGGGAGGAAGAAGACCTGCTCCCGCTCCCGGAACGCCCACTCGAAGATGCCGCGGCAATTCGACGAGGTGCAGACCGCGCCTCCCCGCTCGCCGCAGAATGCTTTGACGTCCGCGGTGGAATTCATGTACGTGATCGGCATGATGGAATGAAGCCCGGCTCGTTCCAGGGCCGCGCCGGCATCGAGCACGTCGTCGGTGGCCGCCATGTCGGCCATGGAGCAGCCCGCGTTCATGTCGGGAAGGATCACCTTCTGGTGCGGTTGTCTCAAGATATCGGCGCTCTCCGCCATGAAGTGAACGCCGCAGAAGACGATCCACTCGGCGTCCGTGCGCTCGGCGCCGAGCCGGGCCAGCTTGTAGGAGTCGCCCGTGATGTCGGCGTGCTCGATGACGTCGTCGCGTTGATAGTGGTGTCCCAGGATGACGAGGGACCCGCCCAGCGCGCGCTTCGCCGCGCGGATGCGGGTCGCGATCTCGTCGTCCTCGAGGACCAAGTAAGGCTCTGGAACCGACAAAGTGCGCGTGCCCATATCACTCTATTTGATGCGCCGAGGGGCTTCGGGTCAAGGGAAAGAACCCGCCTCCTTGGCGCCGAATCGCTCGCGGCATTCGGCGCGTCTAAACAGGGTTGGGGGCGCCGAGGCGTCCCGGCGGTCTTGACCCACCCCGATTGAAATGGGACCATGGGTCATCCGGCCCATGGATCCACCCTCAAACAACGGGAAACGCTCCTTGTCGCCCAGCGACAACAATTTCACGATCCACATCGCGACGGTGAACGGCTCGGGAAGCCAGACCGCGAACACGACGCTGCTGCGCGCCGTGTTCCAGATGGGCGTTCCCGTGTCGGGGAAGAACCTCTTCCCCTCGAACATCGCCGGGCTCCCCACCTGGTTCACGATCCGGATCAACGACCAAGGCTACGTCTCTCGCGACACGCGCTACGACGTCCTCGTCTCGATCAACCCCGAGACCTCGCTGGCCGACGTTTCAGCGATGGGCCCCGGAAGCGTGATCCTCCTCGCGGAGGGGGCTCCTGCTCCTAAAATTCCCCCGGACCGCGTCGTCTACACCGTTCCGTTCGCGAAGCTGGTGGAACCCCTGGTCGCCGACGCGAAGCTCCGGAAGCTTGTCGTCAACATGATCTACGTCGGGGTGGTGAGCTGGCTCCTGGGGATCGATCCGGCCGAGGTCGACCAAGCGCTCACGGCGCAACTGGGAAAGAAACCGAAGGCTTTGGAAATGAACCGCGCCGCCGTGCGGGCCGGAATCGACTACGCGTCCGCGAATCTCAAGAAAGCGCCATTCCAGGTCCGTCGGGCCGACAAGACCGCGGGGAAGATCCTGATCGACGGAAACCAAGCCGGAGCGCTCGGCGCGGTGTTCGCCGGCGTCACCTACGTCTCGTGGTATCCGATCACGCCCTCCTCGAGCCTCGCCGAGCAGCTGGAGATGTTCCTCGCCCGCTACCGCCGCGACCCGAAGAGCGGAAAGGCCACGTACGCCGTGGTCCAGGCCGAGGACGAGATCGCCGCCATCGGGATGGTCCTCGGCGCTTCCTGGGCGGGAGCGCGCGCCATGACGACGACGTCGGGACCAGGTCTCTCGCTCATGACCGAGTTCACCGGCTACGCGTACTACGCGGAGATCCCCGCCGTGATCTGGGACATCCAGCGCATCGGGCCGAGCACGGGGCTCCCCACGCGCACGTCGCAGGCGGACCTCCTCTCGGTGGCGTTCCTCTCGCACGGCGATACGAAGCACGTGATGCTCTTCCCCGCCACGGTGGAGGACTGCTACGAGTTCGGGCTCAAGGCGTTCGACCTTGCCGAGCGGCTCCAGACGCCGGTCTTCGTGATGTCCGACCTTGACCTCGGCATGAACGTCTGGATGTCCGATCCCTTCCGCTATCCCGAGAAGCCGTGGGACCGCGGCAAGGTTCTGGACGCCGCCGACCTCACCCGGATCGGATCGTTCGAGCGGTACAAGGACATCGACGGGGATGCGATCCCCTACCGGACGCTGCCCGGGACGCCGCACCCGCTGGCCGGCTATTTCACGCGCGGCTCCGGCCACGACGAGCAGGCGCGCTACACGGAGAGCGCGGAGACCTACGCCCGCGTCATGGACCGGCTTCGGCGGAAGTGGGAGACCGCGAGGGAGCTTATGCCGGCACCCGTGGTCGAGCGGGCGCGAGGCGCGGAGGTGGGCATGGTGGCGTTCGGCTCGACGCACCACGCCATGGACGAGGCGCGGGATCGCCTGCGCGCCGACGGCCTGGCGACCTCGTACCTGCTGGTAAAAGGCTACCCGTTCTCGAAGGAAGTCCGGCGCTTCGTCGAGGCGCATGAGCGGATCTACGTGGTCGAGCAGAACCGCGACGCCCAGATGGCCGCGCTCCTCAAGATGGAGTACGCGGACCTGGCGCCGCGCATCCGTTCGATCCTCCACTACGACGGGCTTCCGATCGACGCGCGGAGCGTGATCGAGGGCATGCGGTCCGGAGAGCAAATGGAGGTGGCCGCCCGATGACCCCCCCGACGAGCGCTCCGGTAAACCGCATCGGCCTGACCGCGAGCGATTACAAGGGATCGAAGTCCACGCTCTGCCCCGGCTGCGGGCACGACGCGATCACGGCGAGCATCATCCAGGCGGCGTTCGAGCTGGGCCTGGAGCAGCACCGCGTGGCGAAGCTCTCGGGGATCGGCTGCTCCAGCAAGACGCCGGCCTACTTCCTGGGCCGGTCGCATTCATTCAACGCCGTCCACGGCCGGATGCCGTCGATCGCGACCGGCGTCCACGTCGCCAACCGGGAGCTGATCCTTCTCGGAGTCTCCGGAGACGGAGACAGCGCGTCGATCGGGCTCGGCCAGTACTGCCATCTCATCCGCCGCAACGTTCCGGTCGTCTACATCATCGAGAACAACGGCGTCTACGGCCTCACGAAGGGGCAGTTCTCCGCGACCGCGGACGTCGGCAGCAAGGCGAAGGCGGGCCAGGTGAACGACTACATGCCGATCGATCTCTGCGCGGTCGCGATCGAGCTGGGCTGCGGCTTCGTCGCGCGCTCGTTCTCGGGGGATCCCAAGCAGCTCCGGCCGATACTCAAGGCGGCTTTCTCCCACCGCGGGACGGCCGTCCTCGACGTGATCAGCCCCTGCGTCACGTTCAACAACCACGAGGGATCGACGAAGAGCTACCTGAACGTGAAGGAGCACGACGCCCCGCTCCATGAAATCAGCTTCGTTCCGCACTTCGAGAACATCGAGGTCGACTACGCGCCAGGCGAGACCCGGGAGGTGTCCCTCCACGACGGCTCGCGGATCGTGCTGAAGAAGCTGGAGGAGGACTACGACCCGACCGACCGGACGCGGGCGATCGGGATGATCCACCAAGGGCGGGCGGAGAACCGATTCATGACGGGAATTCTCTACCTCGATCAGGGGAAGGAGCCTCTGGATCGGGAGCTCAACCTGGTGGACGAGCCGCTCGCGTCGCTGCCGCTCGAGCGGGTCCGCCCTCCCAAGGCCGCCCTCGAAGAGGTCATGGCCGGCCTGAAGATCGGAAAGGGTTAAGGCCTGACGCTCCCCTACCCGTCCTGCGGGGGATCGTCGTCGCCCCGCGTCTCCCGGTAGTAGACCTTGAACTTTTTCCGCAGCCGCTCGCGCCGCCAACGATCCCTCATGCCGCGAAAGGGATTCCTGAAGCGGAAGCCGCGCCACCCGCGCCACGGCGTGGGCCCTCTCAGGTAGAGCCAGCCGAAGAGCATCCCTCCCAGATGCGCCACGTGCGCCACCCCGCCGCCGTTCGACGTCAGGCTGGACCAGAAGGTGATGGCACCCAGGATCAGAACGAAGTACTTCGCCTTGATCGGAATGACGAAGTAGAGAAGCAGCGTCCGCTCCGGAAAGAGAAGCCCGTAAGCGGCCAGGAGGCCATAGATCGCTCCCGACGCTCCGATGATCGGGATCGTGCTGCCCGGAGTCACGAGCGTCGAGCAGAGCGCGGCTCCGATGCCGGTCACGAAGTAGAAGCGGAAGAACCTCTGGGTTCCCCAGAGCCACTCCAGCTCCGTCCCGAACATCCAGAGCGCGAGCATGTTGAGGAGCAGATGGAGGAAGCCGCCGTGGAGAAACATGTAGGTCACCATCTGCCACAGGAAGAGATGGTGGGTGACGTCGTACGGCACCAGGCCGAAGAGCCGGTCGAAGCGCACCTGGGCGAGAAATCCGGCGAGCACCTGGAAGACGTAGACGCCCACGGTCGCGAAGAGGAGCGTCCGGACGCCGGGCGAGAGCGGGCCGCCGAGGACGATCTGACGAGGCTGCTCGAATCGACCGTTCACTTGCGGACCTTGCGCGCCGTGCTTCGCGGCGCCGCGGCGGGTCGGGCATCCAGGAAGAGCGCCCGGTCCTTCTTCGAGTCGTCGAACGCCTGGCGGACGAGCGAATCGAGCTCGACCCGAAGCTCGACCTTGCGCCGCTCCATCGCGCGGGCCGCCGTCTCGATCACGCCGTCGACCCGGTGCTCGACGAAGGAGCCGGGCGAGCCCCAGACGAACGACGGAACGTAGGCGGGCATCAATTCCGTTCCGAATAGATTGCAGCCGATCCCGACCACGCACCCGGTCGTGAACGAGGTGCCGATCCCGGTTTTCGTGAAGTCCCCCACCGTGAGGCCCAGGAACTTCTGCCCCGACCCCTCGCCCTTGCCCTCGCGGAACGCGGCCGCGGAGCGGAAGAAGCGGATCTCACCGTAGTTGTTCTTCAGGTCGCTGTTGTTGGTGTCAGCGCCCAGGTTCACCCACTCTCCGACGTAGGAGTGCCCCAGGAATCCGTCGTGCTGCTTGTTCGAATATCCTTGGAATACCGACGCCTCGATCTCGCCTCCCACCTTGCAGACCGGGCCGATCGAGGATCCGCCCCGGATCCTGGCCCCCGCCTTCACGACCGTCCTCTCGCCGATCACCGCGGGTCCCTCGATGTACGTGAGCGGCTCGACCGTCGCATTCTCCTGGATCAGGATCGGACCCATCTCGGCGTTCAGGACCGCCCCCGATTGGACCCGGGCCCCCCTCGCGACGTGGAGCGCCTCCGGCTGGGTGACGTGGACGCCGGCTTCGACGGTTCCGCGCACGGTTCCCGGCTGAAACGCGCTCCGGAAGTCCTGGACGATCTGCCGGGGGCTCCATCGGATGAGGTCCGCCGCGGAGCGCGAGAGGAACGCGTTCACCTCGGCCGGGAACCGGAGATCCTCGAAGGCGCGCTCCGGGCTTCCGGCGCGGAGATGGCGCGCCGCGTGAGCCACCCGCTTCGCGGCTACCTTCGCGGCGAAGAGCACTCCGTTCGCCATGAAGGAAGCCTCGGTCGGGGAGGCGGCGAGGAAGTGGAGCACCTCGTCGTCGGTCATGCAGAGCCGCCCGTTCACGAAGAGCGTCTCTTCCTCCGGAGGCTCGCCGACCTGCGCCGTCGGATAGAGGACCCGCACGAGGTCCTCCAGCTCCGGGCGGACGACGAGCACGAGCGGCGCGTCGGGGAAGGCCCGGATGAGCTTCTCGATCAGAGAGAAAATACCGCACCGAAGCGCGAAGACAGGTCGGAGGAGCGCGTGCGGTCCGAAGAGGGCGACCTCGGGATCCTCGTAGATGCAGAGATTCACCTGGGTAAGGTAGGGACGCGGCACCGTCGCGTCAAGTCGTGGCGCGCCGACCCGCGATTCCCTACAATGCCCCCATGGCCGAAGCGAAGCCCCAAACCCCGTCGAAAACCGAAGCCCCGAGGGAGCCCCAGGCATTGACCCGCGTGCCCCCCCCGAGCAAGCAGCCGCCGGCGGTGCCGCGCGAGCCCTCGGCCCGGGCGCTCCGATACCGCGAGCACCGCATTCCGCGCCGCCACCGGGTGTTCGTCAACCGGAACCTGCGCATGACGAAGATCCGGGCGATCGGCTTCGATCTCGACCACACGCTGGCGCACTACGATCCCGTCGCCGTCGAGACGCTCGCCTTCGACCTCACGAAGCAGAAGCTGGTCGAGAACAAGGGGTACCCGCGCGAGATCCTGGCGTTTCCGTACGACCCACCGTGGGTCATCCGGGGTCTCGTGGTGGACAAGAAGCGCGGGAACCTTCTCAAGATGGACTACTTCAATTTCGTCTCGCGCGCCTACCACGGCCTGACCCAGCTCCGCTCGGACGAGCGGAAGCGGGCCTATCGGTCCGATCGGATCCGGCTGGGGCACGAGAATTACGTATCGGTCGACACCCTGTTCCATTTGCCGGAAGTCTACCTCTACCTCTGCCTGGTCGACTTTCTGGAGAAGCGCGATCGGGGCGCTGCGCTCGACTACGAAAAGGTCTACCAGGACGTCCGGGAGATGATCGACGAGGCGCACCGGGACGGGACGCTCAAGTCGGTGATCACCGGGGACCTCGATCGCTACATCCGGTTCGATCCCGAGGCGCGGATCACGCTCGAGGAGTTCCGGCGGGCCGGGAAGAAGCTCTTCCTTCTCACGAACAGCGAATGGGAATACACCGACAAGCTGCTCCGTCACATATTGGTGAGGGGAAAGGGCGCCCCCGGCCACTGGACGGAGCTCTTCAATCTCGTGATCGTGGAAGCGGGAAAGCCGGACTTCTTCGGATCGGCGGAGGCGCCGGAGCCGGTCCCCGGGCTCAAGGGACAGAAGCTCTCGGCGACCATCGGCCGCGGGGGCGGGAGCGCGTACCTCCAGCGCGCGCTCGGCGCGAGCGGCGAGCACATCCTCTACTTCGGCGATCACACGTACGGCGACATCCTACAGTCGAAGCGGGTCGCCGGCTGGCGGACGGCCATGATCGTTCCGGAGCTCGACCGGGAGATCACGGTCACGACCGACTTCGCCAAGGAATTCGAGCGGCTCGCGAAGCTCTCCTCGGAGCGCCACCAGCTGGAGATCGAAAAGGCGGCGATGGGGCGGGAGCTCAGGCGCTTGGCGTTCGTGCTGAGCGAGAACGACGGTACGGATCCGACGCGGCGCGCCGAGATCGCGGCGCGGATCGAAGGCGTCCCGATTCAGATCGAGGAGATGGACCGGCGCGGCGTGGAGCTGGAGGGCGAGATCGAGAGCCTGCGGGTGAAGATCGACCGGGCCTACAATCCCCGGTGGGGCTCGCTCTTCCGCGAAGGCAACGAGTCGAGCCGCTTCGGTCACCAGCTCAAGGATTTCGCCTGCGTCTATACGAGCCGGGTGTCGAATTTCCTGCACTACCCCTGGAATTATTACTTCCAGTCCCCCGTCGGCTACATGCCTCACGACATCTAGGCGGGCGCCTCCCCTTCCGGGAGACCCGCGGCGAGCAGGGACGGCAGGAAGAGGAGCAGCAGCGGCGCCGACAAGGCGAAGCCGCCCGTGACGGCCAGCGCCAGGGGACGCAGGAGCGCGCTCCCCGCTCCCCACCCCAGCAGGAGCGGCGTCAGCGCCGCGATTCCCGCGAGCGTGGTCATCAAGATCGGCCGAAGGCGCCGGGTCGCGGCGAGCCGCGCCGCCTCGTGGGAATCGGCGCCGCCCTCGCGGCGACGGCGATACTCCGCGACGACGAAGACCGCGTTCTCGGCCACGATGCCGACGACCATGATCGCTCCGACGAAGCTCGACAGGTTGAACGTCTCGCCGGCCGCGCGAAGCGCTACGAAGACCCCCGCGAGCGACGCCAGCGCCGTTCCCAGCACGGCGACGGACTGCCGCCACGATCGAAACGCCAGGAGAAGAATGAGGAGCACGGTGGAGCTCGCGAGCGCCAGCACCAGAAGCAATCCCTGGAACGACGACTGCTGCTCCTGATACTGGCCGGCGTACTCGACTCCGACGCCGGGGCTCGACGCAAGGCGCGCGCGGAGCAGACGGCGGATCTCGGCGACGGTCGAGCCGAGATCCCGGCCGGACAGCCGGGCGGTGATGGTGTTGACACTCCGCTGATCGGCGCGCTGGACCTCCGCGTCCCCGGGCACCAGCCGGGGCGTGGCGACGTCCGCCAGGCGGACCAGACCGCCTCCCGCCGTCGGAGCCTCGGTGTCGAGGAGCGACGCCAGCCGATCCCCCGGCGCCGGCGGCAGCGTGAGGCGCACCGGCCACACGCGCGCCACGCGCGGCATCTGCCCCGCGGGGACGCCGGCGACCCGCGGCCCGAGGAGCGCCTCCAGACCCGGCGCGTCGATTCCGAGACGGGATCCGTTCCGGTTGGGCGTGAGCAGCAAATTGGGGCCGCTGATGACCACGCCGTCGCGCACGTCGACCACGCCGGGCACGCGCGCGATTACCGCGGCGGCCTCCCGCGCGAGACGCTGCCCGAGCGCGCGGTCCTCCGTGATCAATCGCACCTCGATCGGCTGCGGGCTGGTGGTGAGATCGCCGATCACGTCCTCGACCAGCTGCCCGAACTCGATCTCGATCCCCGGCGCCGCGACCCCGATCCGCTGGCGCAGGTCGTCGGCGATCTCCTCCCCGGTCCGGTGGCGGGCACTCTTGAGGCGGAGGACGTAGTCGCCGTGGTTGGGCTCGGTGATGAAAAAGCCGAGCTGATTTCCCGTGCGGCGCGACCACGCGACGATCTCGGATGTCGCGTCGAGCTGGCGCTCCAGCGGCGCCAGCATCCGCACCGTCTCTTCGAGCGACGTGCCGGCGGGCGTGAAGTAGTCGAGAATGAGCGAGCCCTCGTCCATGGAGGGTAGGAATCCGCTCCCCATCCCCACGCCGAGGCCGGCCCCGAGGAGCGCGATCACGCCGACCCCGATCCAGATCGCTCGCCGATGGCGCAGCAGACGCGAGACGAGCGTCTCCCCCGCGCCGGCGAACGGCAGCCGCGGGGCCCCGCGTCGCAGCCCCGCCAGGTATGGAAGGAGCGTCAGGCTGAGCACGAGCGACGCCGAGAGCATCGTCGCGATCGAGACCGCCAGCACGCGGAAGAACGCCCCAGCCAGGCCGCCGAGGAGCCCGAACGGCACGAAGATCGCGAGCGTGCAGAAGCTGGACGCGAACACGGTCGGGGCAAGCTCGGCCAGTGCCTCGGCCCGATCGCGACCTCGGGCGCCCTCGTGCGCGAGGTGCTCGACGATGACGATCGCGTCGTCGAGGACCAGGCCGATCGCCGCGGCGATCCCTCCCAGGGTCATGAGGTTCAGGGACTGCCGCGCCATGCCGAGGCCGAGGAGCGTGAGCGCGACGCTGCCCGGGAGCACGACCGCCGCGAGCGCGCCAAGGAACGGGCTCCCGATGAACGCGGCGATGATCGCGATCGCGAGCAGCCCGCCGACGAGGAGCCCGTCGCGGACGCTCCCGATCGAGGCCCGAATGAGATCCGCCTGGTCGTAGAAGATGCCCACGCTCACGTCCGGCGGGAGCTCGCTCCGGTGGGAGGCGAGCCAGGAGGTCAGGGCATCCGCGAGCGTGACGGTGCTGGCGCTCTGCTGGCGGAGAAGATTGATGAGCACCGCCTCGCCCTGGCGCGCCGCGTAGCGCGTGAACTGCGGCGCGTCCGCGAGATCGATCTGCCCCAGCGCGCCGAGTGGAACCGGCGCGCCGCCGGGCGTCGGGATCGGGATAGCGGCGACCTCCTCGAGGCTGTGCGGCCGGGCGTCGACCAAGGCCAAGTAGAGCTCCCGGTTGGCTTCCTTGAGGCCGAGGCTCCGTAGCTCGAGGGCGCGGGCGACCGCGTCCGCGACATCGGAGACGGTGAGGCTCCGCGCATGCAATGCGGCCACGTCCAGGGTCACGCGGACCTCGGGCTTCCGCCCGCCCTGCAGCACGACCTCGGAAACCCCGGGCAGCCGAGCCAAGGCGGGTCGGAGCTGAAGCTCCGCCATGTCGCGCAGCTCGATCTGCGAACGTTGGGGCGAGGTGAGGGAGAGCCCGACCACCGGGAACAGGGTCGGGCTCATCAGGCGCGCATCGAGCGACGTCCCGGCCGGGAGCTGATCGCGAATCGAGGAGGCGAGGGCCTGCACCCGCGAGAGCGCCAGGTCCATGTCCGAGCCCCAGTCGAAATTCAGGTTGATCTCGCTGGAGCCGCGACTGGTGGTGGAGCGCATCTCGTGAAGCCCCGGGACGCGGCGGATGCTCTGCTCCAGGGGCATGGTCACCCCGCGGAGCATCTCGTCGGTGTCCCGCTCCCCGCTGTCGGCGATCACCGTGATCCGGGGAAAGGTGACCTCGGGCAGGATCGCGGCGGGAAGCTTGAGGCCGAGGGCGATCCCGGCCGCGGCGAGAAGCAGGAACGCGAACAGGACGGCCCGGTGCTGGGACTGGAGCGACCGAAAGAAACGCGTCACGGTCGAACCGCTACGTGCATTCCGTCGAGGAGCGCCCGCTGGCCGTCCACGACGAGGAGCACCCCCTGTTTGAGATCGGCTCCCGAGACCGCCCGCGCGCGATCGACCCGGGGGCCGAGGCGCACGCTCACCCAACGCACGACCTCGCCCGAATCCAGAACCGCGATCCGGCTCGCCCCGGTGAGATCGTCTTCCACCACGGCGGTATCGGGCACGGCCAGCGACGTGATGTTCCGTCCCGTGAAGATGACCCCCGTGCCGAACCTCCCCAGAGCGGGACGCTCGGGAGGCGCCTGAGGGCGCAGCCAGACGAGGGTCGACTGGTCACCCCCGGAGGTCGGGAGCGAGGACCGGACGCGGGCGGCGCGCGCCGGACCGTCACCGTCCGATATCGTCGACTCCATTCCGGCGCGGATCGCCGCGGATTCGGAGACCGGGACGCGGACCTCGAACACAAGGGCGTCGTCCGTGACGACGGCGAGGAGCTCGCTCCCGGAGCTGAGCCGCGATCCGGCATCGATCTGGCGCCGGAGCACGGTCCCGCTCGCCGGGCTCGTGATCGGCACGTGGACGATCGACCTGCGGGCCTCGGCGACCGCTTGCTCGGCGTCCTGAATGCTCCGCGCGTCGGTCGCCTGCCGCCTCATCATCTCGGCTCCCCGGAGCACCGCGTCCGACTCCGCGGTCCGGCACCACGCGAGGACCTCGCCCCGACGGACGCGATCGCCGATCCCCACGGCGATCGACTCGACCACCGCTTCGAAGGGCGCGGGAAGCACGGTCTCGACAGACGCCTTCCACTGGCCCGGCGCCTCGATCGTTTCCCGGAACGATCGGGATTCCACCCGCGCGACCCGCACCTCGGGTCTCGGGATCGCCGCGGTATCGGCAGGCGGCTCCGAGCTGCAGCCCGCGAGCGCGGCACCGAGTCCGAGGATCATCAGCATTTTGGGGAGTGCGCGCATCGTCGCTACCTCGCGATCTCGGATTCGATGAAGACCAGGTGCAGGTCGTGCCGCGCCGACGCCTCACGGTCGGCGGCGTCGAGCCACGCCCGCCGGGAGTCCAGGAGCTCCAAGAGCGACACCGAGCCCGCGAAGTAAAGGCTCCGGACGCGGAGCAGGTTCGACTCCGCCAGAGCGGCCGCCGACTCCGCGGCGGCGAGGCGGCGCGCTCCGTCGTTCCACCTCGAGAGGAGATCGAGCGCGCCGAGCCGTGCGGTGCTTCGAGCCCGCGTGAGCCGGAGCTCGGCCGCCCTGAACTCGGCTTCGCGGGCGGCGACCGTCGATCCCAGACCCGGCCGGTTGAGCGGCAGCGACATGTCGAGACTCAACGAAGCGCCGAGATCGCGGCGCAGCCGGTTGCCGAGATCGCTCCCCGTGCCGCCGGATTCCGGAGGCGCGATCCGGGTGAGGTCGGTGCCGGCGAGGCCGGCGTCGGCCGAGAGCCCCACCTGCGGCGCCTTGAGGCGGCGCGCCGACTCCAGATCGAGCCGCGCGAAGCCGGCAGCGGCCTCGGCCCGGCGCACGTCGGCCGACCCTTCGAATCGATGGAAGACGCTCGACGAATCGCCTTCCGACGGCGACGCCTCGCTCCAGGTCGTGTCCCGGACGGCCTCGAATCGGGCGCCGGCGGACGCGGGGTCAAGGAACGCGCCCAAGGCCCGGGCGGACGAGGCCATCGCCGACTCGAGGTCGGCGCGGTCCATGGCGAGCGTTTGCAGGTCGAGCTGCAGGCGGTTCACATCGGACGGGCTGCGAAGCCCGGCGCGGGCGGAGGATCGCACCGCCTCGAGCACGCGCGCGGTCCATAGCTCCTGGTCTCTGCGGCGCTCGATCCCGCCGCGCGCCAAGAGCACCTCGGTCGCCAGGCGCGCGGCCTCGAGCCCCGCCGCGCCCGACGCCGCTGTGAACTCCGCGTCGGCCTGCCGCGCCGACGTCTCGCTGCGCGCCCGATCGCGGCGCCGCTGGTCGCCGTCGAAGAGACGGAGATCCATCGCCACCTTGAAATCGTACTGTCCGAGGTTGGTGATCGCGGGGTCGTAGAAGCCGGACGGCGCAATCAACGCCCCGGAATGGAGGCGGAGCTCGGGGGCCGCATTGCGGCGCGCCGCGGTGGCGTCCTGCGCGGCCGCGGCCGCGCTCCACCGGGCCGCCTGCGTTTCCACCGAACCGGCCAGCGCTACGGCCGCGCAGCTCCGAACCGAGAGAGAGTCGGACGAAGTCTTGGGATCACTCGAAGCGGAAGCCTCGGAACACGCCAGGCAGAGCGCGATCGCGATGGCCGCCGCGGGCCGCAGCATGGTCGGAGGGCCTCCTGGGTGGTGGGTGCTCAGAATACTCGTTGAGACTCTACCTATCGGCCCCAAGTTTCGCGGATTGACCGGCGAGCTAAACGGCGGCTAAACGGAAAAGGCACGGCCGCGGCCAGAACCGCGAGCGAGCGCCGGGAGTCGAAGCTCGAGCAACGCGCCGCCCAGCTCCGATCGGTCAAGACGAAGATCGCCCCCGTGGGCGCGCGCGATCCGCCGAGCCAGCGACAGCCCGAGTCCGAGGCCAGACCTCGTCGCGCGGGCTTCGGCGCCTCGGTAGAAGGGATCGAAGACGCGCTCGGCTTCGGCGGCAGGGACGCCCGGACCGCCGTCCTCGACGGTGAGGCGGACCCAGTCGGAGTCGGCGGTGACTAAGACCCGGACCGGCTTGCGATCGTCCGTGAACTTGATCGCGTTCTCGATCAGGTTGCGCACGGCGGCCGCGAGCAGCTCCGCGTCGCCGGCCACCAGCGCCTCGTCGGGCACGCGCACTTCGAGATCGGCGACCCTCGAGGGATTTTCTGTTTGGATTGCCGGAATGAGGTCCCGCGCCACGTCCCCGAGGTTGACCGGGTCGCCGGCGCGTCCCACGCCCGGCGCTCCGCCCTCGGCCGAGCGGAGGAAGAGCAGGGCGTCCACGAGGTCGCTGAGGGCGCGGGCCTGGGAGCGGGCGCTCTCCAGATGAGCACGATGGACGCCGGGGAGGGCGGCGTCCGCGAGCGCGTATTCAAGCTCCCCCGAGATGACCGTCAGCGGCGTCCGCAATTCGTGCGCGGCGTCCCGGGTGAAGTTGCGCTCCGACTCCAGAAATTCGTCGAGCCTCGCGAGCAGCCGATCGAACGCCGTGGCGACGGCCCCGACCTCGACGGGATCCCCGTCCCTGTGGAGCGGGCGAATCCGCATGTCCCGCGCGAGCTGATCTGCCTCGCCGGCGAGCCTGGCGAGCGGCGCCAGCTCCCGCCGGGCCAGAATTCGGCTTGCGGCGAAGGTGAGGGCGAACACGATGAGCGAAACGATCGTGAGCACGACGAGGAGCGCCGCGACGGCTCCGCGGCGGGATTCCGTCGAAACACGCGCCACCACCCATCCTCCCTGAGGCAGCCGGACCTCGTTCTGACGCGTCCCGCCCGCTTTGGCGGATCCGGACTGCCGCGACGTGGTGAAGACAAGATGGCGATTCTGGTCGTACACGTCGATCGCGTAGCCGAGGAGCGGGCTCTCCTCCACCGCCGATCGGGCGGCGCGGGCAAGGTCCTTCTCCTCGTTCCACTCTCCGGCGATGCCCGCGGCGGCCCGCGCCGCCGCTTCCTCCAGCGCCCTTCCCTCTTCATGGATCAGAAGGCGATCGGTGAGCCAGAAGGTGGAGACCGCGATCAGGACAATTGCCGTCGACACGAGGAGCAGCTGGAGCGAGAGGAGACGGGCGGCCAGCGAACGCTGGCTCATGACGACGGCTCGAATACGAGGCCCGCGCCCCGGATCGTTCGGATGCCGAATCCGCCCGATTCGGAGCGAAGCTTCCGGCGTACGCGGCCCAGGATCACGTCGAGACTATCCGCTCCGGCCTGCTCGGCCCCGGGCCAGAGCACCTGGAGGATCTCCGCGCGCTCCACGACGTGGCCGCTGCGCGCGGCGAGCATCTCGAGCAGCCTCCATTCGCGGTCCGTGAGCGGCACCTCGTGGCCCCGGTGCTGTAATCGACGCGCGGTGAAGTCGATCTTTGTGCCGGCGGCTTCGAGGATCCGGGGTGGCGGCACCCCGCGGCGCCGGGCGAGCGCGCGGATGCGGGCCGAGAGCTCGGCCAGCGCGAACGGCTTCTTCAAGTAGTCGTCCGCACCCGCGTCGAGACCCGCGACTCGATCCGCCACCTCGGCGCGGGCGGTGAGGCAGAGCACCGGCGTCGAGTTCCCCGCCGCTCGCAGTCGCCGGCAGAGGTCGAGGCCGTCCCCATCGGGGAGCATGAGATCCAGAACGATGACGTCGAATTCGCCCGCCATCGCGCGCTCGAAGCCGGTGCTCAGACGGGACGCGAACGTGGCGGTCATGCCAGCCTCTCCGAGGTAGCGGCTCAGCAGATCGCGCGTCGGCGCGCTGTCTTCCACGAGGAGGACATTCATGGCTTCACCCTCGCGATCGCCGCGTCGATCGCCTCGAGACCGTGCCGGAGCTGGGCCTCGTGAATCGTGAGCGGCGGGAGCAGCATCAGGACATTCTCGTGAATGCCGCTGGGTAGGGCCAGGACCCCTCGAGCGAGGAGGTCCGAGATGACCCGGCCGAGAATCTCAGGGGCCGCCTCCTTGCTCACGCGATCGCGCACCAGCTCGATGGCGCCGAGAAGCCCGGCCGAGCGGGCCTCGCCGACCGTGGGGTGCCGATCGGCGATCCTCGTCAGTCCCTCCGCGAGCGTCGTTCCCATCTTATCCGCGTGCTCCCGGAAGTCCGGCGCCGTGAGCCGCTCGATCGCGGCAAGCGCGCCGGCGCAGGCGAGCGGGTGGGCGTAGAAGGTGCTTGCGTGCGGCGCCTCGCCCGACGGCGGAACGTGGCGTCTCCAGGCCTCCATCACTTCGGCCCTTCCAAGGAGCGCGGCGATCGCGACGCCGCCGCCGAGTCCCTTCCCGGCACAGAGGAGGTCGGGCTCCGCGTCCGGGCCCGAGCGCTCCCACGCCCAGAACGGCCCGGTCCTTCCCGCCCCGGTCAGGATCTCGTCGTAGATCACCAGAAGGCGGCGCTCCCGCGCGTGCCGGCAGAGTCGAGGGAGGAATCCCGGCGGCGGCACGATCGCGCCGGCGCGCCCCTGGATCGGCTCCACGATCACCGCGCCGGGTGGGTCGGCCGTCCCGAGCTCCGCGTCGATCAATGCGAACGCCTCCTCGACGCGCGACCCATCGTCGCTCGCTCCTTCGCGGACGGCCGCGGGAGCGTCGCGGTACGGGTACGGATACGGCACGCGGATCGCCCGGCCCTGAAGCTGCGCGCGCAGCGGCTCCGGCGGCTTCGGGTAATCGGTGACCTCCAGAGCCCCGTAGGAATCGCCGTGATAGGCACCCCGGAACGAGACGACCCGACGGCGACCGGTCGCGATCGCGGCCGTCTTCAGCGCCAGCTCCACTGTCTCCGCGCCCGTGCTGGCCAGAAGCACGCGGTTGAGCCGCCCGCCCAGCTTCGAGAGACGGCGCACCAGCTTCTCCCGCGCGGCGTGCGGCATCAGGTCGCCGAGCCCCTGGACGAGCCGGCCCGCCTGGGCGGAGACCGCGCGCTTGACCTCCGGCGCGGAGTGGCCGAGCGATGCGACGCCGAATCCGGACGTGAAGTCCACGTACCGGTTCCCGTCGAGATCCTCGACGACAGCACCGCGCGCGCGGGACCAGACGATCGGCGATTCGTCGCGTCCCCAGATGGCCGCGCCCTCCGCGCGGCGGAGTCGCTTGGCCGCGGCGCGGGACTTCGGTCCGGGTGGGGGCGCGATGACCGCCGGCAGCTCATCGCCCTGGAGTGCCGCCCGCTTCACGCGGCGCCCTCGCGCGCCTCGCGCCTCACGCGCTCCTCCGCGTCTCGACCCACGTCACGCCCGCGAGGATCAGGGCGGCCCCAACGAAGAACCCGGGCGTGAGCTGTTCCCTGAGGAAGATCCACGAGAGGGCGGCGGTGAGAATCGGCTGCGTATTCGTCGCGACCGCGACCTTCGACGCCTCGAGATGCCGGAGCGCGTACATCCACAGCGGATAGGCTATCACCGAGGTCCCGATCGCGAGGTAGAAGATCCCGCCCCAGACGGCGGGGCCGATCGTCCGAAGCGGCGGCAGCGCCCCCGGGATGAAGAACGCGGGGAGGCAGAGCGCGGTGCCCGAGACGATGGCCCAGGTGGTCACCGTCATCGGATCGTGGCGCGCCAAGAGCGGCTTCGAGAGCACGGTGTATAGAGACCAGCCGAACACCGCGGCCAGAATGAGCAGGTCCCCCGCGAAGACGCCGAGGTCGCGCTTCAAGCCGCGCTCTACGAGTATCACCACGACGCCCGCGAAGGCGACCGCCATCCCGGCCAGCTTCGACCAGGTGCCTCGCTCGCGGAGGATCCGCCCGGCGAGCAGCAGCACGACGACCGGAGTAAGTGCGTAGAGCAGCGCGGCGTGGCTCGGGGTCGAGTGCGAGAGCCCGAAGAGAAAGCATCCTTGGTTCACCGGCACGACGAGGAATCCAAGGAAGAGGATGAGCGGAACGTCGCGTCGGGCAAGCGACTCCGCCCCAGCCCGGAACCTCTGGTAGAAGAGGAGGGCCGCCGACGCCGCGGCAAAGCGAAGCAGAGCGACCGGCAGCGGCCCGATCGCTGTCATGGCCCCCTTGGCGATGAGATGCGTGCCGCTCGAGAGGAGCTGGTTCGCCGCCAGGGCAAAGGCGACGCGCTTCTTCTGGAGGATGGAAGCTCCCGGGCTCGGAGTGGGCGATCGGATCGGAGCGACTTCGGAGCGTACACGTTCGGCGGCGACGGGCGCAACGCGGCGCGAGGGAACGACAGCTCCTTGGCGGCGCGAGGGAACGGTGGCTCCAAGTGGCGCCGATGGGGTATCCTGCCAGGCTCGGAGGTACCTCACGAATGATGGATGCTGATCTGCGCCGCTATCTGGCGGCGGTCAAAGCCGCTGAGCCACCCGTCTCGTCCGCCGATCCGCGGTGGGAAGAAACCGAGCTGCTCGCCCGAAGGCTCATCGCGGAAACCAAGGCGGAGGCGGCGCTCAAGCTGATCGACCAGGAGCCCGCGCGGCGCAAGCGATGGGATCTCCTTCTCTTGACGGGCCTCCTCCGGGAAGGCCTGGGAGATCGCCCTCTCGCGCTCGACGCCCTCGAGATCCTCGGCGACAAGCTTGTCGCGGCCGGCGACAAGAGTGGCGTCCGCGCCCTCCTCGACCGCTTCATGAAGCCGGAGCCGACCGGCGCCGCGGTCCGGTTCCTCGAATTTCTCGCGCGGGGGGAGGCCGAGGACGCGGCTCGCATCGAGCTCCTGCTCGAGGCCATCGATATCCGGCCCGACGACCCTCAGCTTCACGCCGAGCTTTCGTTGGCGCTCGAGCGGAAGGGGGACGCGGCCGAGGCGCGCGAGCACCGGCTGCTCGCGATCGAGATGCTGCTCGACCTCGCTCGCCCCGACGGCGTCGGGGAGGATCTCCTGCGGATCATCGAGGAGGATCTGGAGCACGCCCCCGCTCGGGTCGGGCAGATCGTCCTCGGCTTCGCGTCGCTCGTGCCATGGAGCGAAGCCGAGCCGATACTGGATTTGGCGCTCCCGGAGCTGGAAGGCCGTGCGGCGGGCAGGATCTCGTGGGAAGACCTGGCCTCGGTCGCGTCCCGCGCGCCGGCGACCCCCGGCGCTCGCGGGCTGATGGCTCGCTACCTCCGCGTCGCGGTCGCCCGGAAGCCCGAGCCCGACGCGATTCTCGAAGGGTCGGGAATCGGAGACCCGAGCGTGCCCATCGAGGAGGTCGGCGTGAGGCTGCCGAAGATCTTGGCGCTCCCTCCGGGCGCGCATGTCTCGCACACGACCTGGGGACTGGGCCGCGTGCTCACGAGCGACGGCGAATCGGTCACGCTCTCCTTCCCCGGGCGAGAGGGCCACAAGATGTCGTTCGCGATGGCGTCCCGCTCCCTGGATCGCATGGCCGACGACGGGCTCCGGGTCCTCGCGATCGAAGACCCGGCCCGGCTCCGGTCGCTCGCGCAAGCGGGCGACGCGGAGGTGCTCGTGCGCGCACTTCGGGACATGGGCGGCACCGCGACCGCACCGCAGCTCAAGCCTCGCCTCGAGGCGGCCCTTCCCGACTTCGAGTGGGCCGGATATTGGAGGCGGGCGAAGGAAGGCTTCAAGTCGGACCGCCGTCTCGATCTCAGCGAGGCGTATCGCCAGATCTTCCGCCTCGCCGCCGAGGGCGCCGAGGCGGCTCTTACCACCCTTCCCCAGCTGTCGGCGCGCGCCGCGGCGGAAGGGCTGGGCCTCCTCCGGAAATTCCTGCGCGAGCACCCGGAGGATGAGCCGCGGCTGAAGGAGCACGTCGGCCCGCTTGTGCATCGCTGGGCGGCCACCGAGAGCCTCGATGCGTCGACGCGCGCCCAGGCTCTCTGCCACGCGATCACCTGGGATGTGCTGAATCGGGAGACCGCGAACGAGATATTGGAAGAGCTTATCGCACAAGGCCTTAGCCCGGATACCCTCGCGTTGGGCACGAGCCAGGAGCTGCTCCTCGACAGCGCAGCCGGCCTTCCGAACGAGGAGGAATTCCTGTGGCGCGCGGTGGAGAGCCGGCTCCCCCGGCTCCGCGAGCGCGGCAAGGCCCGACTTCGAGAGCTCCTGGGCAAAGGCTACGCGCAGGCAGTCGAGCAGCGGATCACGAAGGGTGCCGACAGCCCCGGACTCGCCGCGCGCCTGATCGAGGACTTCGCGGCGCGGCCCGACGAGGCCGGTGCCCCGGCGCGGGAGACGCTCCTGATCGGAGCCATTCGCCTTCTCGAGCGCGACCTCCCCGATGGAACGCCGGAGAGGCTTCTGGCCCTTCTGGACGCCGGAGGGTCCCTCCGCGGCCACTTCGTGAAAACGAAGCCCCAGGAGATGCAGCGCGCGCAGCTGGAGAGCTCGATCCTCTCGTGGGCCGGGAGCGAGCGCCAGCTCATCCCGATCCTCGAGTTCGCGCGCGCGATCGGCCTCCCCGCCATCGCCGACGAGTACGAGAAGAAGCGGAAGGCCCGCGCGCACAGCCTCCTCGAGGGAAAGAGCACCGAGGATCTGGAGACGCGCTTCACGATCATGTCCCGGAAGACCTACGAGAAGCTGGAGACCGAGATGAAGCGACTCGCGCTCGAGCTCAGGACCTCGATCCCGGCCGCGATCGAGAAGGCGCGCGAGCTGGGCGACCTGCGCGAGAACGCGGAGTACGAAGCGGCGAAGCTCCGGCAGGCGAACGCGGGGGCAAGGCTGCAGGAGCTCATCAACACGCTCGAGCGAACGAGGCTCTTGGAGTCGATCGAGATCGACGACTCCCGCGTGGGAGTCGGAACCGAGACGGTGCTCGCCCCCCTCGAGGACAAGGGTCCGGCGCTGACCTACTGGATCCTGGGCGAGGGAGACGGGGGCCTCTATCCCGGCGTCCTTTCCTACCGGGCGCCGCTCGCGCGGCCCCTCCTCGGAAAACCGGTCGCTCCCGGACGGTCCGCGGCGGTACCGGATCGAGTCGATCGCCCGGCGCGTCCCCGCCTAGCGAGGCGCGGGCCCGCCAGGGCCTTGGACCCGGCCACGGCTTCGCGCATCTGATAGAATCGGAGCCTTCGCCGAAAAGCAGTCGGAGCCCCGCTCGCTCGGGTTCCGGAATTACGATCGGAGCGAAAGGAGATGCGCCCATGTCGAAGCACGGAATCAAGCCCCTCCCCTACGCGAACGACGCGCTGAAGGGAATCGGGGCAAAGACCATCGAGATTCACCACGACAAGCTCTACGCCGGATACGTCAACAAGCGGAACGAGATCGAGGAATCCCTGGCCAAGGTGGACCGCGGCAAGGCGAATCAGATCTACAGCGAGATGCGTGGGCTGAAGCACGAGGAGACCTTCGCCGCGAACGGCCAGATACTCCACGAGATCTACTTCTCGATCATGGGCGGAGACGGGCAGGCGAAGGGCGAGGTCGTCGACAAGATCAAGGAAGACTTCCGCACGTTCGCCGCGTGGGAGGAGGACTTCAAGGCCTCCGCCATGTGCGCCCGCGGCTGGGTCGTGCTCGCCTACGATCCCACCGACGGCCGGCTCCACAACTTCATCGGCGACTCCCAGAATCAGGGCGGCGTCTGGGGCACGTTCCCGATCCTGAATTGCGACACGTACGAGCACTCCTATTTCATTGACTACGGCAGTGACCGCAAAGCCTACGTCGAGGCGTTCATGCGGAACGTGAATTGGACCGAGGTGAACCGCCGCTACACCGCGGCGACGCAGATGGCGATGGCCAGGAAGTAGACGTTGGTTCATTGCAGCCCAGCGGGCGCGCGTGCATATTGCACGGCGCCCGCTTTTCGCTTCCGCGCCCGGCGTGAATCGGAACCCTCAGCCCTAACCCCTTCAACCATCTAGCCAGTTTCGCCCCCACCTCCCTTCGTGGCATGCACCTTGCTTTTCACGGCACGGGTTTCTGTAACCATTTGTGCTTGAGTGACAAGCGATGGGGATCGCGAATGCCTAAGGAGACCGACATGAAGACGGTGATGCGGTTCACGCTGGCGGTGTTGACGATCGGTGCGTTGCTCGGGATGAGCGGCTGCACCGACCTGTCGTCTCGGAACACGTTGATCGTAAATTCGGTGAACGGCGGCAATAGCTACTTGAGCGACCTGATCAACGTGATTGACCCGCTGAACCCGTTCGTCCCCGTGGACCAGGTCAAGGTCCAGTTCGGAAACATTCGAAACGGCGGCGGCGATCCCATCAAGGCGGGCGCGCCGTTCTCGGAGATCGTCGTGACCGGCTACAGGGTCACCTACGACGACGGGATCTTCTCACCGGTCGTCGGAGGCTTGAACTGCCGTGTCGAGTCGGGGAGCACGAACGAGGTGACGATCTTGCTCAGCGACTCCGGAGAGAAGGGCGCCCTCGTCGGAATGAGCGGCACCGTGACGACCATCGCGCGGATCCACTTTACGGGTTACAACTACATCAACGGCTATAACAACGGAGATGCGGTGTATGCCGACGCCGCCCTTTCGGTTCAAGTCGGGGACTTCGGCGACAAGTAGTCCCTGAGCTCCCGCAGCATCGCGATCCCCACGGCCCGGGCCGCCCGCTCGGGCCGTTTCGTCTTTCCGCCGGCGCCCCGCTAGGCGCCCGGCGGCGCGGGCTCCGGCGTCGTCAGCGAATCGGGCCGCGCCAAGGCGATCTCCGTCACGCCCCTCCGCCGCTCCGCGAGGATGTGCCCCCAGCGGCGGGCCGAATCCAGGAGGACGGTCGCCACGAGAAGCAGCAGAACGATGCTCAGGATCCCGTCGAGATAGCTCACGGCCGGACCCTTATCCGCGATGTACGCGGGCGAGAGGTACCGGAACGTGTTCAACACCCCAGCCGTCATCGTCGTGACCGTGAGGAAGCAGAGCGGGAGGAACGTCGTGAGCGCGTAGGCCGGCGGCCGCTGGCGGAGCAGGAACGTCGTGCCGACCGCGAGCGCGATGACAGCCAGGAGCTGGTTCGCGACGCCGAAGAGGGGCCAGATCGTCTCCACGGTGCCGGTCGCGGCCAGGTAGCCCCAGCTCCCGCAGACGAGCGCGCCGACCAGGCCGACGCTCCAGACGTTCGTGGTGGAGCCGAGCGGCGCCCAGACGCGACCGGCGACATCCTGGAATAGATACCGCGCGACCCGCGTGCCGGTGTCGAGAGCGGTGAGGATGAACACCGCCTCGAACATGATCGCGAAGTGGTACCAGTACGCCATCCAGCCGCCCAGGCCGGGGATCTGGCGCAGGATGTTCGCCATCCCGACGGCCAGCGAGACCGCGCCGCCCGTCCTTCCCTGGAGCGTCTCCTCCCCCACCATGCGCGTCAACTCGTTGAGCTGCGCGGGCTGGATTCCGAGCGCGTGGACGACCTTCGGAACTCCGTTGATGAGGAAGTAGTCGGCGGGCACGAGCGTCGTCGCCGCGACGAGCGCCATGATCGCGACCAATCCCTCGGTGAGCATCGCGCCGTACCCGATAAAGCGGATGCTCGGCTCGTCGGGAATCATGCGCGGCGTGGTGCCCGAGCCGATCAGAGCGTGGAATCCGCTGATCGCCCCGCACGCGATCACGATGAAGCAGAACGGGAAGACCTTCATCCCGGGCAGCACCGGGCCGGACCCGTCGATGAACGACGTCACGGCGGGCATCTGGATCTTAGGGTGGACGATGGCCACGCCGACCACCAGGAGCGCGATCGTCCCGATCTTCATGTAGGTCGACAGATAGTCGCGCGGGCAGAGGAGCAGCCAGACGGGAAGCGTCGCGGCGATGAACGCGTAGAGCGGCAGGATGATCGAGAGCGTCTTGGGCGAGAGCGTGAACCAGCCCGCCGCGCCCGAATGAACGACCCACGGGCCGAGGAGCACCGCCGCCAGGATCAAGGCGACCCCGATCAGGCTTCCTTCGACGACGCGGCCCGGGCGGATCCGGTACATATAGAGGCCGAAGAGGAGCGCCGCGGGAATCGTCATCGCCACCGTGAAGGTCCCCCACGGCGAATGGGCGAGCGCGTTCACGACCACGATGCCGAGGCCCGCGAGGAGCAGGATCGTGATGAAGAGAATCGCCGCGGTCGAAGCGCCGTGGGCGACCGGGCCGATCTCGCGACGGGCCATCTCGGAGAGGGACGCCGCCCCATGGCGGACCGAAGCGAAGAGGATGATGAAGTCGTGGACGGCGCCGCCGAGCGCCGCGCCGAGGAGGATCCAGATCGCCCCGGGCAGGTACCCGAATTGCGCCGCGAGAACCGGGCCGATCAGCGGCCCGGACGCGCTGATCGCCGCGAAGTGGTGACCGAAGAGAACGAAGCGGTCGGTGCGGACGAAGTCGCGGCCGTCCGCGCGTGTGACGGCGGGGGTCGCGCGGAGTGGGTCCAGACGGGCGACGCGGTGGGCGAGGAAGGCCCCGTAGTAGCGGTAGGCGAACGCGAACAGCACGATCGCCGTGAGGGGAAGTACGAGCGAGTTCACAACGAGGCGGGACGTTCCCGGCTCACCGCGGCGCTAGCCTTTCTCCTTGTGCGGAACCACCTTGGTGATCACGATGCCGTAGACGCCAGATCGGTGGTAGACCCCGCCGGTCACGTCGACCTTCTGGTGGATGAAGTTGATGACCGGATCGTTTGGATTCTTCCCCGGCAGCTCGCCCGCGATGAAATAGATCCTGTCGTTCGCCCGGTCGTAGATCGCGAGCGTCTGGCCCGACCGCGCGCAATCGATCGCGCACTGGAAATGTCCCGGGCTGATCGATTTCGCGCCGGCTTCGAGGAAGCACGCCGGGTCCATCACCTCGCCGGTGATGGTCATGCGGACACCCTGTCCGGGCTCGGATTTCGCGGCCGCGGTCGTCGCGGGCATCGTGTGTCCTTCGTGCCCGGTCGGCGCCGATTCCTTGGCGGCCAAGCCCACCGCGATCGCGACCGCTCCCACGATCAAGAGCGACGCCACCACGTGATGCGGACGCATCGTTGTCATGTTGGCTCCTTCGCGCCCCTCAGCTCGGGTTATTTCGCGCCGACCTTGGGGGCCGGCTCCACGGAGGCGACCTGAATTGCCAGGAGCCCTCCGCGCGAGTAGATCTTTCCTTTCGCCAGCACCGCCTGTCCGACGTAATCGATCAGGCCCTTGTTCGGATCTTCGCCCGGGCGCTCCGACGCGAGAATGTAGACCTTGTTCGTCTTCCTCTCGAGAATCGCCAGGGTCTGTCCCGCCTTGGCACAGGCGATCGCGCACTCCTTGTGCGCCTCCCCTTTCGCGCCGTTGATGACCCAGCACGCGGGGTCGATGACCTCGCCGATGACGGAGCCGGGACCCGACTTCGGAGCCGCCGATGTCGCCTTGGCCTCAGGTTTCGCGGCCGCTGTCTTCGCAGCCGCTGGCTTCGCAGGCTTCGCGGCCGCTGGCGTCGCAGGCTTCGCCGCCGGGGATGTGGCCTTGGCCGCCGGGGCCGCGGGCTTCGCGGCCGGCGTCGCCGCCTTCTCTTGCGCGAATGAAACCGCGACGATCGCGAGCGAGACCACCAGCGCTCCGGCGATGCCAATCCTGGACATCTTCATTCCAGTCCTCCCTGTCGGTTCACTCGGCGGGATACCCCGCTTGGGTATTCTGTCCAAGCGTACCAGAGCGCCGCGGGCCTCGCAAGAACGCCCGGCGCCGCGATCGCGTCGACGAAGGCGCTCACTTTGCTATGATGGGCGCTTAGGAAGCGAATTCACACCCGCGGGGAGCGCCCGATGCCGGAACCCTCGAAGCGCAGCCAGCTGATTCCCTTCTCCCCGATCCGCGTCATGTTTCGCCTCGCGGACGAGCTCGAGCG
>VBOZ01000009.1:0-55212 GCA_005893305.1 Candidatus Eisenbacteria bacterium
ACGTGCTGCGGCGGGACCGCGGCGCATCCTGCCGAGAGCGCGACGGTCAAGAGCAGGGCGATGAGTCGACTACGCGTCATGAAATCTCTCCTTCCGTGGATTGGTAGTGACGAGCTTCAGTAACCCTCGCCCTCGCGTCCCAGGCGCACCTTCCCCGCGAACCGCCGATAAACATACGTGAAATAGACGGCCACGAGCGCCATGCCGATGACCCACCAGACAAGGCCGATTCGGAGCCCGTATTCGTGGGCCGCGGCATTCCGGATCGTGAGCGCGCGCGCCGGGTCCGTGATCGATGGAAGCACGTACGGGTAGAGCCCAAAGGCGGCGCTCGAGATCATGCCGACCAGATAGGCGCACGAGGCCAGGAACGCCCTGCGCTCCAGGCTCCGATGGGAGTACCACCGGACGCCCGCGAGCCCGGAGAGGGCCAGCGCGGGAAACGCGAGTCCCCATGGATATCGCGACAGGTTGGCGAGCACCTGGGGTTGAAGCCGCATCGTGCACCATGTGACGAGGGCGGTGAGCAATGCGGCGCCGATCCAGGCGCGGCGCCCGATCGCCCTCGCCCGCGCGGCGACCGGGTCATGGGTTTTGAGCGCGACCCAGAGCGCGCCGTGCATCACGAGCGCGGCGAGGGCCGCCAGCCCCACGAGCACCGTGTACCAGTCGAGGATGCCCGCGTCGGGCCCAGGACGAAGATCGACCCAGAGCGGCTCGAAGAACCGCCCGGTCTCGTCGAACGGGACGCCGCGGATCACGTTGCCGAGAGCCGCGCCGAAGAAGATCGCCAGGAGCGTGCTCGAGAACGCGAACGTCACGTCCCAAAGCGGCTTCCAGGCGTCGCTGTCGATGTGGTTTCGGAACTCGATGGAGCAGCCGCGGAGGATGAGGAGCCAGAGCACGATCATGAGCGGGAGATAGAAGCCGCTGAAACTGGCAGCGTAGAGCGCGGGAAATGCGAAGTAGAGCGTTCCCCCCGCGGCGAGGAGCCACACCTCGTTCCCGTCCCAGACCGGTCCGATCGAGGCGAGGACGGCGCGGCGCTCCTCTTCCGTTCTGGCGACGAAGAGGTGGACGATGCCCGCGCCCAGATCGAACCCGTCGAACACGACGTAGGCCGCGAGCATCAGTGCGACCAGACAGAACCAGAGCGTCTCCATGCCGCTCACCCTTGGGCCGGCGCGCCCGCCGGCCCCGATCCAGACGCGCGCTCGGCGACCGGCCCGTGGTCGAGCTCACGGCGCACGAGGAAGAGAAAGAGGATGCCCAGGACCGTGTATAGCCCCATGAATCCGATGAGCGTGAAGAGACCGTTGCCCGCGGAGACGTTCTTGGAATAGCCCTCCGCCGTCCGCATGACCCCGTAGATGAGCCACGGCTGGCGGCCGACCTCCGCGGTGATCCACCCCGCGGTGTTCGCGATGTAGGGGAACGGAACACACAGCATCAGGATCCAGAGCATCCACCGTGCCCCGTGGAGCGCGCCCCGCCAGAGGAGGAATGCCGCGACGCAGAAGATCGCGATGAAGAAGGTCCCGAGCCCGACCATGATGTGATACGCGTAGTAGAGAAGCGGGATGTTGTCGGGCCAGTCTCGCTTCGGGAACGCGTCGAGGCCCTTCACGTGCGCGTGCCAGCGCTGATAGGTCAGAAAACTCAGAAGGCGGGGCACGACGATCGGATTGTCGAGCCGCTGCCGCACCATGTCCGGCTGTCCGACGATGACGAGCGGGGCTCCCTCCTCCGAGCGGAAGAGTCCTTCCATCGCCGCGAGCGCCGCCGGTTGGTGCTCGGCGATCATCCGGCCTTGACCGTCCCCGGTCGGGAAGAGCTGCACGATCGATGAGATCGCGCCCACGGTGACGGCCAGACGAACAAAGAGCTTCGCCTGCTCCACGAACTGCTTCGTCAACAGGTAGTAGGCGCCCACACCAGCCATCACGAAGCAGGCGGTAAGGACCGCGCCGTTCATGTTGTGCGCGTACTGCCATCCCGCCCACGGATTCAAGAGGAGCGCCCAGAAGCTTCGGAGGGCGATCGTTCCCCCGGGGAGAACCTGGTGCCCGACCGGGTGCTGCATCCACGCGTCGGTGGCGATGATGAAGTACCCCGAGAGCCAGGAGCCCACGAATACCATGAGCGATGCGAACCAATGGCCGAGCTGACCGAGGCGGCGCTCGCCGAAGAGGAAGAGGCCCAGGAAGGAGGATTCGAGGAAGAACGAAAAGACCCCCTCCATGGCGAGGGTCTGCCCGATGACGCTGCCCGCGGCCTTGGAGAAGTCGGCCCAGTTCGTCCCGAACTGAAACTCCATCGGGATCCCGGTCACGACGCCGAGGGCGAAGTTGATCCCGAAGATCTTCGCCCAGAACCGGGCCGCGACGTTGTAACGCTCGTCACGGCGGCGAAGCGCGACGGTCTTCAAGATCAGGGTGAGGAGAGCGAGCCCCATCGTGAGCTGGGGAAAGAGGTAGTGAAATGTGATGGTGAACGCGAAATGAAGCCGGTGTACGGCGAGCGCTTCGTCCATGGACCCCTCCCGGGGCAGTAGTAGGTTCGCCCGCCCGATTAGGGAATCGCGCCCTCCTTGCCGGCCTTGCGGCGCCCCCGGACGATCTTTGCTACAATTGGCGGCTCATGATAGCACCACACATAGCACCCCATCCGCGTGCCGACCGCCGCGCCCTCGCCATCGTCGCCCACGTCGACCACGGCAAGACGACGCTCGTAGACGCCCTGCTGCGCCAGTGCGGCACGTTCCGCGTCGGCCAGCACGTCGAGGACTGCGTCATGGACTCGGGCGAGCTCGAGCGCGAGCGTGGCATCACGATTCTCGCCAAAAACACCGCGATCCGCTACCGCGACACGGTGATCAATATCGTCGACACGCCCGGTCACCGCGATTTCGGCTCCGAGGTGGAGCGCATCCTGACCATGGTCGAGGGGGTGCTCCTCCTGGTGGACGCGGCCGAGGGCCCACTCCCCCAGACCCGCTTCGTCCTGAAGAAGGCTCTCGAGCAAGGGAAGCGGCCGATCGTCCTGATCAACAAGATCGACCGCTCGGACGCGCGCCCCCTGGAGGTCGAGGAGGAGATCCACGACCTCTTCCTCTCGCTCGCGACCCGCGACGACCACCTCGACTTCCCCGTCCTCTACGGCTCGGGGCGGATCGGGTACGCGTCGCGCGATCCGGAGGCCGTCGCGGGCGATCTCCGGCCCTTGCTCGACACCATCCTCGAGCGTGTTCCCGCCCCGGTCGTCGGCGACGCGCCCTTCAAGCTGATCGTCGCCAATATCGACTACTCCGACTATCTTGGCCGGCTCGCGGTCGGCCGGATCTTCTCGGGCCAGATCACGCGGGCAACCGAGCTCGCGGCGATGCGCCCCGACGGGACGACCGTCCAGAAGGGCCGCGTCGGGAAGATCTACCTGTTCGAAGGCATCCAGCGCGTCGAGGTCGCCGACGCCTCGGCCGGCGACATCGTCGTCCTCTCCGGGTTTCCCAAGATCGAGATCGGTCAGACGATCCTCGATCTCGCCGATCCGACGCCACTCGAGGGGATCCGGGTCGACGAGCCGACGCTCTCCATGGAGCTCCGCGTCAACGATTCGCCGATGTCGGGGACCTCGGGAAAGTACGTGACCAGCCGGCATCTTCTCGAGCGGCTCGAGAAAGAGCTGGAGCGGAACGTAGGACTGCGCATGGAGCGGACACCCGACGCCGACTCGTTCCTGATCCTGGGCCGCGGCGAGCTCTCCCTCGCGATCCTCGCCGAGACGATGCGCCGCGAGGGCTTCGAGTTCTCCTTGGGCCGGCCACAGGTGATCCTCCGGAAGGGCGAGGACGGATCGGTGCTCGAGCCGTTTGAAGAGCTGGTGATCGACTGCGGCGAGGAGTTCACCGGGGCAGTGATCGCGGCGATCGGCGAGCGGCGCGGCGAGCTCCAGCATCTGGGCATGGAGTTCACCATTCCGTCCCGCGGCCTTCTCGGATTCCGGACGGAGTTCCTCACGCTGACCAAGGGGACCGGCCTCCTGAACCACCTCTTCGACAACTACGGTCCCCACAAGGGATCGCTCCCGAACCGGAAGCGCGGCGCGATGGTCGCGAAGGAGGCGGGCGACGTCACGGCGTACGCGCTGGATCAGCTCGGGGATCGCGGCCTTTTCTTCGTGAAGCCGATGGAGCGCGTCTACGCGGGGCAGGTCGTCGGCGAGCAGGTCAAGGACGGGGATCTGGTGGTGCAGGCATGCCGCAAGAAGCACCTCACGAACATGCGCGCCTCGACGGCCGACATCGCGGTGAAGCTGCAGCCGCCCCGCGACATGACGATCGAATCGGCGATCGAGTGGATCAACGACGACGAGCTGGTGGAAGTCACGCCCGGCGCGATCCGCATCAGGAAGCGGACCCTGGATCACACCCGGCGGAAGTCGACGGAAGACAGGACCTAGGGTTTCCCCGCCGGCAACTCGCCCGGCGCCCGGCTACGGCACCGTCTGCCGCTTCCTCGCGGCCGTATCCCGGAACAGGCGCCGGAAGTATCGCGCGACCTTCACGAAGATCCAGATCGAGAGCGCCATCAGCGCGACGACGATCCCGAGAGTCAAGAGCGGGTGCGCCGCCGCTAGCCAGGCCAAGGCGATCGCCAAACCGTCCTCCCCCACGCTCAGAACCCAATTGCTGATCGGCTCGGGGCTCGTGTTGACCGCGGCCCTCGTTGTCGCCTTCGTTCCGTGCGAGGTCAACGCGACGCCGCCCGCAACGAGCGCCGCGACGATCCGCCACGGCTCGGGCACGCCGGCGACGGCGGCATACGCGAGGATCGCCGCGGCCGGAGGACGGATGAAGGTGTGAAGCGTGTCCCAGGCCGTGTCGACGTACGGGATCTTGTCCGCGAAGAATTCGACCGCGTAGAGGAAGAGCGCCACGCCGATCACCACGGGGTGCGCTAGCGGATGGAGCGACGGGGGGAGCGTGACGACGCCGAACCGCTCCAGAAGCCCCAGCGTGGCGACCGTGGCGTAGAGGTTGAGGCCCGCCGCGAAGGAGGCTCCGAGCGTGAGACCGACCAGATGGGCCGACATGGAGGCTCCTTTCCGCGGAGCGCCGGGACCGAGAGCGGGCGCCCGCAGCGTGGGATTGTGTGGCCCGATGTTGATATACTACACGCTATGCCTTCTCCTCCCACGACTTCCAAATTGCGACCGGAGACTTCATGAAAATTACCGTGCTTGTGGTCTCAATCTTCATGTTCGGGCTCATCGCCGCCGGGTGCACCGAGCAGACGATCCCGATCCGCGACCTAAAGGCGAACTCTGGCGGGTATGACGGCAAGACCGTCCAGGTGGCGGGCACCGTGAAGAGCGCCGCCGGCGCGTTGGGGTACGGCGTTTACCAGGTCGACGACGGGACGGGAGCGATCATGGTTGTGACCGAGAGCGGCGGAGCGCCTGCCCAGGGCGCGAAGATCGGCGTTCAGGGGGTGTTTCATTCCGCGTACACGATCGGCACCGACGTCCTCGCCGTGATCGTGGAGAAGGAGCGGCGAACGCGTTAGTCGTGCTCAGGGACTCGCTTTGAGCCCCAAAGGCGTGGCGCGACTCCAGCTCTGCGCCACGGCAATACTCTTCTCGATCGGTGGAGCCGGCATCAAGGCCTGTGCCCTGACCAGCTGGCAGGTCGCCGGGTTCCGCTCGGGATTCGCGGCGCTCCTGATTCTCCTGGTCATCCCCGATTCACGCCGCGGCTGGACGTGGCGCACGACCCTGGTCGGGGCGTTGTACGCCGCCACGATGATCCTCTTCGTGCTGGCCAACAAGCTCACGACCTCGGCCAACACGATCTTCCTTCAGTCGACCGCCCCACTCTACGTTCTCCTGCTCGGCCCGTGGATTCTCAAGGAGAAGAACCGGCCGTCCGATCTGCTGGTGATGGTGATGGTCGCGCTGGGACTCGCGCTCTTCTTCGTGGGAAGCGAGGCTCCGCTCCGGACCGCGCCGGCGCCGCTTCGCGGAAACCTCCTCGCGATCGCGTCCGGGCTCATGTGGGCGCTCACCATGATGGGAATGCGCTGGCTGGGACGCGAGGAGCGGGTGGGCGGCGGAAGCGCGGCGCCCGCCGTGGCGGCCGGAAATATCATCGCGCTCTTGGTCTGCATGCCGTTCGCTCTTCCGGTGGTGGGCGCGCGACCGCTCGATTGGGGAATCGTGTTCGGGCTCGGCACGGTGCAGATCGGTCTCGCCTACGTGCTCCTGACGAAGGCGATTCGGTTCGTCCCGGCATTCGAGGCGATGGTCATTCTCCTCTTGGAGCCGGCGCTGAATCCGATCTGGGCGTGGCTCATCCACGGCGAGCGGCCCGGATCGCTGCGGCTTCTGGGCGGCGGAGTGATCCTGGCCGCGACCGGCCTCAAGACGTGGATGGATTCCCGAGGTAGCGCACCACGAGAACCGTGATGTCGTCGGCGGGCGGATGTCCCGCCGCGAAGAGGCGCGTGGCGTGCAGGACCTGTTCCAGGATCTCCTCGGGCGTGCGCCCAGCCCCGCGGGCGGCCAGGACGGAGTAGAGCCGCTCCTCTCCGAACTGTTCCCCGCTCGGACTCTCGGCGTCCGTGACCCCGTCGCTGAAGAGGACGAGCGTGTCGCCCGCGTCGAGCGTCACGGCTTCCTCCTCGTAGGTCGCGTCCTCGAACGCTCCGACGATGAGCCCGCCCTTCTCGAGGCGCTGCACCGCTCCGTCGCGAGCCAGGAGATAGGCCGGGTTGTGCCCGGCGCTCGAGGAGACGAGCCTTCCATCCGGCGTGAGGACCATGTAGGCGATTGTCGCGAATCGGGTCTCGATCCCGCGCTTGTAGAGTGCCTGGTTTACGCGCGAGAGCGTGGCGGCGGGTCCATCGTCGCGGTCCACGTGGGTCGTGAAGATCCCCTGCACCATCGCCGCGAGGATCGCCGCGGGCGGCCCCTTCCCCGCCACGTCTCCGAGCGCGAACCCCACGCGGTCGCCGGGAAGATCGAAGTACTCGAAGAAGTCGCCGCCGATCGTGCGGCACGGAATCGAAGCCCCCGCGGCGGCGTACCCCTTCCCGGCTCGGATCCGTGGCGGGAGGAGGGCCTGCTGGATCTCGGCGGCGATCCGCAGCTCCTGTTCCTCGCGCGTGCGGTTCTCGGCTTCCTCGCGGATCCGATGGATGAAGAGACGCCGCATCCGCGTAGCGTAAATCATCCCGAGGAAGAGCCCGGTGAAGATCGCGGAGAAGACGAGCAGCATCACGATGTCGCGCCCTGTGCCAAACGTATCCGGCGCGATCGTGAAGTTGAGGATGATCGCGGCGGCAACGCTCCCGAGCATGGCGGCCACGGCGTAGCTCGCGATCTGGAGCGGGTGGGCCTGGCCGGACTGGGGGTGGCCCCGCGGGACCAGCCTGGGCACGACCCAGCGGCTGTTCGCCTCGATGGCGAGCGTGATCGCGAACGAGAAGAAGAGCGACGCGACGTAGTAGTCGCCGAGCTTATCGACGGCGGAACCCTGCAGAAAGCAGAAGAAGAGCGCGAACGGGATGGCGAAGAGGGTCGGTCGAATAAGAAGCCGCCACAAATATCGGCTTCTGCGGGGGACTAGGCGCATGGCGGGCACGATGATACTCGAGACATGTCTAGAGCTCCCGCTCCATGAAAATCGCGCCAGGGATCGGATTCGCCCTGTAGGGGTCGATGTCACGGAATCCGAGCGCGCGGTAGAGCGCGATAGCCGCCTCCATGCCCGGGACGGTGTCGAGGCGCATGTACCGATAGCCGCGCGCACGCGCCTCCGCAAGGATGGCGTCGGCGAGCCGTTTCCCGAGCCCGGTCCCCCGGTGCGAGGGACGCACGTAGAGCCGCTTCATCTCGCATGTCTCGCCCGCGAGGGGGCGAAGGGCCACGCAGCCGGCGGCCGCGGAGCCGTCCAGCGCGAGAAGAATGACGCCCCGCGGCGACGAGTAGTCCCCGGGCAGCGAGGCGACCTCGCGGTCGAAGTCCTGGAACGAGAGGTCGAACCCGAGCGAGGCGGCGTACTCTTCGAAGAGCCCACGCGCCGTGGCCCAATCGGATTTGGATTCGGCGGCGCTGATCTCGACCACGGCCCTACTCCGAGGGGAACTCGGTCGGAACCGTCGCCGTGCAGTGGATCAGGGCGCGGTTGGCGCCGGCGTGCTTGAGAAGAGTGAGCATTTCCCCTTCGACGCGGAGCTTCCCCGTGAGGATCGCGGTCGCGGCGAGAGTCTTTCGCTCCAAGAGGTCCCTCCAGAGCGAAAACGGGGCCCGAAGCGCGAAGCCCGCGTCGGGGTGCGAGGGACCCGGCACGAATTCAGCTCCGTCGCACCGCCCCGCCTGGAGCTTCAGAAACAGGTAGAGCGGGTTCGCGAGGGCCGCATCCGCTTCGAACGCGAAGAGAAGGTTCCCGTTGAACCCCGCGCCCCACTTGGCGGCCGCGTTCCGGTACTCGCTCGACCGGTTGATCTCCTCGCGCAGGGCGGCGGACCACGCGGAGGTTCCGAATACGAAGGCCACGTCTCAGGCTTTCTTTGCGGCGGCGTCTCGCGCGACGCCGTTTCGGGCGGGTTTTCCCGGCGCGGATCGAAGCGGGACAAAGCCGGGGTTCAGCACCGAGTCAGGATCGTATTTCTGCTTGGCGCCACGGAGAAACTCCCACTCCGCGCCGAAGTGCGCGCGCCACTCCGCCTCGTCGAACTCCACGTAGCCGGAGAGGTAGCGCTTCCCGCCCATGGCGACGCTCAGCCGGCTCGCGTTCTCGAGCATCGGCTTCGCCTCGGCCCAGAATTTGGGCGGGATCGCGGGCAGGATGCCGAATCCCATCAGATTCTCCCCGGGGGGCCGCATGAAGAGACGCGACCGCGATGTGTTGCCTTTCGCGGGCCAGAGGAGCACGTGCCCGCCGACCAGGATCGAGGGAGGCAGATCGGGAAGGATCGCGTCCAGAAGATCGGGGGCGGTCTCCCACGGAAGCACGGTCTCCATCCAGGGGTGGACGTGCTCCCAGGTCCCGCCGCGCTTCCAGAGATCGAACACCGGGGTCAGCCGCTCGAAGAAGTCCAGCGTCGGGAGATCGTCGGTATAGAGCCGCTCATAGGGATTGAGGCCGCGGAGGAGCGCCGCGTCATCGGGCGGCGCGCCTGGCTCGAACTCCACAGTGAGGTGGAACGGGAAAAACCATTTCGCGAAGACCTGCCTGCGGCCGCCGACCGGCTTGGTCCCCTGCGGACACGGAGACGCCCAGCTCTCGAGATGATCCCAACGTCCGGAGTCCATCGCCGCGCGCGCGTCCTGCATGAAACGGCGGGCGTCGTCGTACAGGAGGTAGTAGGTGCGCGTCATCGATTTCATGCGGCGGAGCTTGAGCCGGGCGCGCGTGATGATCCCGACCTGCCCGAGCCCCGCGATGACCGACTGGAAGAGATCCTCGTCCCGTCCCGTCCCGCAGGTCACGAGGTCTCCCGCCCCCGTGACCACGTCGAGCTCGGCGACCTGATCCCCCTGCGTGCCGTGCCGGAACGACGCGACCCCGATCCCCGCTATCGAGAGCGTGCCGCCCACGGTGACGTCCAGGTTGTTTGTGAGGACGGGCGGCGCCAGCCCGAGCGGGGCCAAGTGTCGGACCAGGTCGCCCCAGACCGTTCCGCCCTCGACGTCCACCGTGAGCGCGTCCCGGTCGACGCGCCCGATCCGCCCGAGCGACGGCATGTCGAGAAGGATTCCGCCGTCGTTGATCGCGAGGAAGCTTTGGCTGTGCCCGGATCCACGCGCGGAGAGCGTGAGGCCCTTCTCCCGCGCGAACCGGATCGCCGCCACTACGTCGTCGGCGCTCTTCGGCTCGACCAGGTATCGCGGCGTCGCGGAGAAGACGTGCCCGAAATTGGTCGCGCGATCGCCGGAGACTTGATCTCCGGAAGAAACTGCGCCGCCGATCCGGTCTTGAAGCGGCTTCTGAGGTGCCTTCAAGTCGCCCGGGTCTTCGCCGGGACGTGCGCCGCCTTGTAGAGATGACGCAGGAGGAGCACCTGGCCGTAGTGGCCCGAGAAGTGCTCCATGATGTGATAGAAGTACCAGCGGATATTGATGACGCGCTGGGTTCCGTCGTCGCGCGTGCGGACGACCTCGCTGTCGAGATCGGAGTCGGACACGCCCTTCGCCGACTCCTTCAGAAATGCCCTCGCCTTGCGGAACAGCTCGTCGTAAAAGGCGATGTTCTTCGCCTTCAGGCTCGCGGGCGGCTTCCCGTCCTCGGGGACCGGCATGCCGTCGTCGTCCATGTTGATTCCCAGAACCGGCTCGGCCAAAGGCTTCGCCTCGCGCTTCAGGGCCACGAGCGTCCAGAACGCCTCGACGATCGCATTGTGGGCGAGCAGCATTCCGATCGTGTTCATCCCGGGCTTGGGCTGCCACTCAAGCTCCTCGGGGGTGATGTCGCGGGTGGCCTGCGTCAGGAGGCGCAGCTGATCGTCCATTTGCGCGAGGCAGGAGGCGACTTCCTTCGATTTATAGCCGGGCGGGATCTCGATGACCGAGCGCTGCGGGGTCGACATCGTGCACTCTCCGGGTCAAAACGGTTCGATTCGAGGGTTGACCAGACCGCAAGCATAGCAGGCCCCGGCGCCGCCGGCACGGGAGCCTTAGGGAGACCGCTCACGGCCCCGGTTGCGTAGACCGGCCGCCTCGCGCGCGGTATCATGCGCCGATGCCGCACCGCCCTCTACCGATCGAGCGAATCTACCTCGCGCACGATATCTCCGAACCGACGTTCGGCGGCGAGAACGAGATCTTCTACGTCCGCCGCGCCGACGGGAAGCGGAGCATCGTCCGCCAATCGCTCCGGACCGGCCTGGCCGAGAGCGTCACGTCAGAGCCGAGGCCGGCGGGGGGTGTCGGCTATGGCGGCGGCGTATTCACCGTGCGCCGAGAGACGCTGGTCTACGCCGCGGATGACGGCCGGCTTCACGCGATCGACCTGGTGGCCGGCGATCAGCGCGCCGTAACGCCCGCCTACGAAGGCGTCGCGGCGCCCTCGATCTCCCCGTGCGGCCGATTCGTGACGTTCCTCTGCGAGCAGGATGGGCATTGCAACGTCCTGCTCGCCGACCTTCGCGGCGGCGGCCTTCCGGTCAAGCTATCGGCCGATCCTTGGTACGCGTTCGACCCCACCGTTTCTCCGGACGGCTCGCGGATCGCGTGGCAGGAATGGGATCAGCTCGACATGCCGTGGGACGAAGCCCGGATCAAGGTCGCGCGCTTCCCGAAGCCGGCGGGATCGTGGAGCGCGGTGACCGACGCGCTTCCGATCTCGGTGTCGGTCGCGATCGGAAAGCCGAGGGTGAGCTACTCCTCGCCGCAGTGGAGCCCCGACGGGAAGCACCTAGCCTTCACGAGCGACGAGTCGGGGTGGAGATCGCTCTGGGTGGGCGGACCCGAAGGCGAGGGCGCGACGCGGGTGGAAACCGGCGAAGGCGAGGTCGGCCTCGCCGACTGGCTCCCCGCGCGGCACGGATATCGGTGGAACGGCGGCGGCTCGGCGATCTACGCGGTCCGGGCGCGGAAAAGCCGGGATACGCTGCTCCGGATCGGGTGGCCGGGCGGAGCGGTCGAGGAACTTCCCTCTGTCTACACCGACATGCAGGGTTTGAGTGTCCGAGGCGACTCGGTCGCGTTCGTCGGAGCCGACTTCGCGACGCCCCCCGCGCTGATCACGCGCGAGGGAGGCGTGGAGACGCCCCGGGCCACGACGTCGGTCGGGTTGATCGACAAGGCCTCGCTTTCGACGCCCGAAGTGATCTCGTGGAGAACGAAGGGAGGCGCCGTCGCGTGGGGCATCTTCTACCCCGCCGTGGGGCCCGGCGCCGAGCAGTCTCCGCGCCCTCTCCTCGTCTACATGCACGGCGGACCGACCTCGCAGGTGCCGCTGACGTGGCTCCCCCAGGCGCACTACTTCGCGACGCGGGGGTGGCACTATCTGGTCGTGAACCATCGCGGCGGGACCGGATACGGCCGCGCGTATCAGGATCTCCTCCGGGGAGGTTGGGGCGTCGTGGATCTGGAAGACGCGCGGACCGGCGCCGAGCATGTGATTCAGAACCGCGGCGCCGACCCCAAGCGGGTCGCGATCACGGGCGGTAGCGCGGGAGGTTACGCCACGCTCTGGGCCCTCACGCAGCAGCCCGAGTTCTGGACCGCCGGGGTCGCGCTCTTCCCGCTCGCTCAGATCTACGACGCGGTCATGGGCGCCCATCGATTCGAGCGCCACTACGAAGAAGGTCTGATCGGCCGGCTCCCGGAGGCCGGCGCTCTCTGGCGAGATCGCTCCCCCATCACGCACGTCGACAAGGTGCGGGCGCCGGTCCTGCTCTTCCACGGGACCGCCGACAAGGCGGTGCCCTACCAGCAGTCCGTCGATTTCGAGGAGGCGGTGCGGCGCCGCGGCGGAACCGCCGAGCTGGTCTCGTACGAGGGTGAAGGCCACGGCTTCGCGCAGGAATCCAACCGCCGCGACATGATGGAGCGGATGGAGCGCTTCCTCGACAAGTACGTCCTCACCCTCCAGCGCTAGAGCACGCCCGACACCGGATTCGGCTCTCCCTCATCAAATCGCGACGGCCTGAGCGCCGATACATCGAGCGTGGACGCGACCCCGTCGATGACGATCTCAGCGAGGAGCTGGCCCAGCGCCGGCGCGTGCATCACGCCGTGACCCGACGATCCGTTGATCAGGTAGAGATTCACGCAACCCGGGGCAGGGCCAAGGATGGCGTGCTTGTCGGGCGTCATCTCGTAGAGTCCAGCCCAGCAGGCAGGGAGGTCGATCGAGGCCCGCCGCAGCACCGGCACGCGCTCCCGGGCCACGCGCGCCACCGCGTCGCCCCATGCGGGATCGAAGGTCGCTTCGAACGGGCGGCCGGGGATGCCCGGCGTCGGCAGGAGCAGGAGCACGCGGCCGTCGCGAACGCGGAAGTGGAACCCGTCGCTCATGAAGATGGTCATCGGCGTCCCTTCGGGCAATAGATCGGTGACCGCCGTCGCGGCTACCTGCCGCCGCAATGGAGCGACCGGGAGCGCGACGCCGGCGTAGGCGGCGACCGGCGCGGCCCAAGCCCCGGCGGCGTTCACGACCGCGCCGGCGGGGATCCGGCCCCGCGAGGTCTCGACGTGGGTGATCCTCCCGTCGGTGCCGCGGCCGAATCCTACGACCTCGACTCCCCAATCCACGCGGACGCCGAGGCGCTCCGCGGCGGCGAGATAGCCTTCGAGAATTTTTAGCGGTCGAATGAACCCGTCGGTCGGGCAGAAGGCGCCGCCCAACACGCCTTCGAGGCGGACCGCCTGGCTAAGGCGGCCGATCTCATCGGGGCCGACGAGGACCGCTTCGACCAGCCCCTCCGCCTGCTGGATCCGGTTAGCCCGGGCGAGCGCGTCCCGCTCCGCTTCGGTCTGCGCGAGCCAGAGGTATCCCGCGGGCGAGTAGCCTGGGTCCGAGCCGACTTCCTCCTCGAATCGGCGGAGCTTCTCCCGGGCCAGAAGCGAGAGGCGCACGTTGATCGGCGTATCGAACTGGGCGCGAAACCCGCCGGTCGCGGCGCCCGTGCTTCCGAGCCCGGGGCCGGCCGCGCGATCCAGAACGACGACGTCCCGCGCGCCGCGCATCGCCAGGTGATAGGCCGCGCTCGCGCCCATGACGCCGGCGCCCACGACGGCGACCGACGCCGCGGTCATGCCGTGAAGACGTGCTCGGGATTCTTGAAGCTCTTGAACTCGAGGGCGTTTCCGCTCGGGTCGAGCAGGAACATCGTGGCCTGCTCCCCGGGCTGCCCCTCGTAGCGGGTCCGGGGCTCGATCACGAATGCGTGCCCGGCGGCGCGGATTCGCTCGGCCAGCGCGGCAAACTCGTCCCACGCCAAGATCGCGCCGAAGTGCGGCATCGGGACCGCGACGCCGTCCACCTGTCCCGTCTTCTCCGTTCGCATGATCGTCCCGGTCGTGTGCGCCGAGATCTGGTGTCCGAAGAAATCGAAGTCGACCCACGTCGCGGTGCTGCGCCCCTCGCGGCAGCCCAGCACCTCACCGTAGAAGCGGCGCGTCGATGGGAGGTCCTTCACGATGAAGGCGAAATGGAACGGACGCGTCATATGGTCGCTCAATGCTTCCAGTAAAAATCCTTGATGATCCACGCGACCACCGCGATCGCGACGACCAGGACCATCGCCCGGATCAACCCGTCGCCGCGGCGAACGACCAGATGCGCCCCGAGAAATCCGCCCAGGAGCTGCGCCGCCGCCATCGGGAGCGCCACCCCCCAGAGAATCTCTCCGTTCCGCGCGAACATCACCATCGCAGCGAAATTGGAGCCGAAGTTTAGCACCTTCGCCTCGGCGGTGGCGCGTGGGAGAGGCATGTGGATCAGCGTCGCGTACGCCGCGATGATGAAGGTCCCGGTCCCCGGCCCGAAGAACCCGTCGTACGCGCCCAGCGTGAGCGCGATGGCGGCCACGATGAGGCCCGCGCGATGTCCGACGGGCGGCGCCTCGCCCTCGCGAGGGCGAAACCGGCCGGACGCGATTAGGAAGGCGACGACCAGTAGGAGCACGATGACGATCGGTCTCAGAACGCCTGGCCGCAGCATGAGCGCGAGCGCGGCGCCGGACGCCGAGCCGACGATCCCGAGCGGGAAGGAGATCCGGGCGGTCTTCCTCTCGATCAGGCCGGCGTGGCGGTACCGGACGATCGCCGCGAAGGAGCCGAACGTCGACTGTCCCTTGTTCGTGCCGAGCGCGAGGTGGGGCGGGAGACCGACGGCGAGGAGCACGGGCACGGTGATCAGGCCCCCTCCTCCCGCGATCGCGTCGACCGTGCCGCCGCACAGGGCGGCCGCGCAAAGAACCGCCGCCTGCGCCGCCGAGAGATCCACGGCTATCCGAGGGTCGAGCAGGGTCGCGAGCGCATCGCGCGAATTATGCACGGGGCGCGCCCGGGGACAAGACCTCTCGCCGGTGGTGACCCGGGGTGGCCGGTGGTATCCTGCGCCGCGGACCGGACGGCGCGACGCCGTCCCGGGGGACTGTGGCGCCCGCGGCGGTACCGCGGGCCGACGACCTAGGAGGTCTCGATGGGCAAGATCGCTTGGGGGCGGGTATTTCTCGGTGGTCTGGTCGCGGGCATTCTCTGGTGGGTCTTTGAAGCTCTCGTGCACGGGATGTTGTGCGGACAGGACTTCATGAACGCCATGACGGCTCTCGGCAAGACGAAGGAGCAGTTGGAGGCGGGGCGCATGCACTTCATGGCGCTCGTCACCCTCTGGTCGCTCCTCGGCGGGATCCTGGGCGTCTGGCTCTACGCGGCGATCCGGCCCCGATTCGGTCCCGGGCCGAAGACGGCGGTGATCGCCGGCATCGCGCTCTGGATGGCGGCATGCCTCCTGCCTTCACTCATCTATTACGCCATGGCCCTCTGGCCTACCAAGCTCACGTCCGTCCCGCTCGCGACGTCCTTCTTCGAGTCGATCATCGCGACCACGGTTGGTGCCTCGCTCTATAAGGAGGCGTAGGCCCGCCAAGGAGGCGTAGGCCCGCCGCGCGCTCATGCTCGACCTCGAAGGCTTCCGCGCCCTCGCGCATCGCGCGGCCGATCTCGCGGCGGACATCATGGAGGGCGTGGCCCGCGGCCCTGTATACCGCCCGATGTCGCCTGAGGAGCGCGGCGCGCTCCTCGACATCCGGCTGCCGGAGCGGGGCCAGCCTCTCGAGGCGGCGCTGGAATTCGCTCGCGAAAAAATCCTCTCCCACCCGATGGGAAACGGTCATCCGCGCTTCTTCGGCTGGGTGAACTCGCCGCCCGCGCCCGCGGGCGTCGCGGCGGAGCTCCTGGCCGCGGCGTTGAACCCGAGCGTCGCGGGGGGCGACCACGCGGCGGTCTACCTGGAGCGCGGGGTCGTGCGCTGGCTGATGGAGCTGGTCGGGTTCCCCGTCGCCGGAAGCATGGGGCTCCTGACGAGCGGCGGCTCGGTCGCGAGCCTCGTCGGGCTGGCCGGCGCGCGGCACAAGGCGGCGCTCGCGGACGGATGGAACGTGCGGGAAGAAGGGCTCCAGGGCGGCCGGCCGCGCCTCATCCTCTATCTCACCGACGAGGGCCATTCCGCCCTGCGAAAGGCGGCGGAGATCCTCGGCCTCGGCTCGGCTTCCGTTCGCACGGTCCCGACGGACGCGGGGCTCCGCATGAACGTGACCTCGCTTCGCGCCGCGATCGCGGCGGATCGCGGGAACGGCCTTCGCCCTTTCTGCGTCGCGGCGAGCGCGGGCACGGTGAACTTGGGCGCGATCGATCCCTTGGCCGAGATCGCCGACGTCTGCGCCAAGGAGAGCCTCTGGCTTCACGTCGACGGCGCCTACGGCGCTTTCGGGGCGGCCTCGCCGGCGCTCGCCCGCCTCTACGACGGAATGGAGCGCGCCGACTCCCTCGCCCTCGATCCCCACAAGTGGCTCTCGGTCCCGATCGAATGCGGCTGCGCGATCGTGCGCGACGGCTCGCTGCTCCGCGATACGTTCAGCCTGGTCCCGCCCTACCTGCGCACCGAAGAGGGCAAGGGATTCGGCGGTCTCCCCTGGTTCTCGGAATACGGTCCGCAGCAAACCCGCGGATTCCGCGCGCTCAAGCTCTGGATGACGATCCACTCGCTGGGCCGCGATGGGGTCGTGGCGCGGGTCGAGCGGCACGTTGCGCTCGCCCGGAGGCTTGCCTCGCGGATCGACGAAGCCTCCGATTTCGAGCGCCTCGCCGACGGGCCGCTCTCGATCGTCTGCTTTCGGTACGCGCCGCCGTCGCTGCGTGGAAAGGATGAACGCTTGAACGAGCTCAACAAGTCCGTGATGGAGCGCATACAGGCGGGAGGCGAGGCGTTCGTCTCGGGCACGACGATCGGCGGCCGGTTCGCGCTCCGGGCCTGCGTGCTCCACGACGACACCACCGAGGCGGACGTCGACGCGCTGGTCGAGATTGCGCGGCGGACGGGTGAAGCGTGCGCGCGATAATCGTGGACGCGTTCACGAGCGCGCCCGGCGCGGGAAATCGCGCCGGGATCATCCCGGACGCGGCACCGCTGCTGGAGAAGGCGATGCAGCGGGCCGCCACGGCGATTGCCGCCGCGGAGACCGCCTTCGTGCTGCCGCCACCGGAGGGCGCCGCCGTTCGGCTCCGCTACTTCACGCCGGCGGCCGAGATCGCCTTCTGCGGCCACGCCACGGTCGCGACGTTCCACTGGCTCGCCGAGACCGGCGCGCTCACGGTGCCGGGACGGCACACGCTCGACTGCCCGGCCGGGAAGCTCGAGATCGAGATCGAGCGCGACTCCGGAGGAGGATGCCGCGTCTGGATGGCCACCCCGCGGCATCCCTTCGAGCCGGGTCCGATCGCGGGCGCCACGCTCATGGGGCTTCTGGGCGGCACCCTCGGCATGCGCGATCAGGGGCTTCCTATCGAGCGCGCAGGGCGGCACCTCTACGTCCCGATCAAGCGGCGCTCCGATCTCTGGAGCCTCACGCCGCAGTGGGACGCGCTCGCGACCGAGGGAGACCGGCACGAGGTGCGGGGCTTCTACGCGTTCACGCGCGACGTCATCGAGCCGGGAAGCCTCGCCCACGGGCGCTACTTCGCGCCGTCGTTCGGAGTTCGTGAGGATCCGGTCACGGGCTCGGCCAGCGGGCCGCTCGCCGAGTACCTCGCGCGCCACGGAATCCTGGTGCTTCCGCCGGGCGGCGGCACGGTCCGCGGCCGTGTCGAGCAGGGAGACGCGATGGGCAAGCCCGGGCGGCCTGAGCTCGAGGTGACGGGGACGCCGGAGCGGATCACCGGCGTGCGGGTCGGCGGCGTGGCGGTGACCGTGCTCGAGGGTCAGCTCCGCCTGGATTAGCCCTCTTTCTTCCCGATCATCCGGAGCCCCGCCGCGGTCAGGTCTCGCTCGCGAACCAGGCGACTCTCCAGCTCGAGGATGCGCCGCGCCACCCGGACGCCCCGGTCCCCTTCCGTGAGACGCCCGGCCAAGCTGCGATAGAGGTACGGCGCCTCTTCCACGGACGTCAGCTCGAAGCGCTCTCGTGCCGCCGCAAGCATCGCGTGCCCCGTCTGGAGCGGCGGATCGTGCGCGTGCTCCTTCCTCCAACGCCCGAGAGGGTTTCCCTCCTCCGTTGCGTTTTCCGCCGGCGGAAGCATTCCCGCGGCCGTGAGCACCGATTCCAGGTCGTAATACCAGCGCGCGGTCGGGAGATTCACGCGGTCGTATGCGTGCTCGTCCGCGATCATGAGGCCCGACGGCTTGAGGAGCGCCCGAGCCCGATCCAGCGCGCCCTCGACCGGCGCCATGTGGTGGAGCGAGTGCGTGAAGAGCACCGCGTCGAAGGTCGCCGCCTCGTCGTAGTAGAGGAAGTCGGCCTCGACCCAGCGGATCCGCTCGGCGCCCGGAGCTGTTGGGCGGCCGCCGGCTTCGTCCAGCGCGGTGACCTCATAGCCGCGCGCGGCGATGGCCAACGCGACCGCTCCCTCGCCCGCGCCGGCTTCCAGGATCCGAAGCGGGGGCGGCGGGAGCGCGCGAGTGAGAAAGGCCAGCGTCTCCTCGAGCGGGATCTCGGCCGGGCTCATCGGACCGTCACGACGCGCTTTCCTCGCGCATCCGCACCGGCGACGCGGGCAGGAGATCGAGCTTGATCGTTCGTCCCGTCCGATCGATCTGGCCGAACGCGAGGACCCCGGTCGGGCAGCTCTGGACGCAGGCGGAGCAGCGGACGCACTCGGGATCGGTCATCGGCACGCCTTTGTTCGCGAAGCTCATGACGTCGATCCCCTGGTGGCAGACCGACGTGCAGACATTGCAGGAGATGCACTTCTTCTTCTCCGCCAGGATCGCGAAGCGGCTGAACCGCGCGTAGATGTGCATGAGGGCCGCGAGCGGGCAGAGGAAGCGGCACCAGAAACGCCCCGAGTACCAGAAGTAGACGCCGTAGCCGACGACGCCCGCGAGGAAGACGTCGACGATCCATTTGTAGTGCGTCTTGAGGACCGGATCGAAGATCCGGTCGGCCCAGTTACCGTCGGGAAGAACCCACCCGATGATCCGGATGATGAGAAGCGCCACCGCCGCGGCGAGCACGACCTGCCCCGCCATGTTGAACCGGTTCCAGCGCGGCCCGTGCGGCATCTTCTGCCGGTGGGTGTCCCCGAGCGTCTCCGCCAGGGCGCCGCAGGAACAGATCCACCCGCAGTAGAAGCCCTTCCCAAAGAAATAGATCCCGAGCGGGATCAGGACGCAGGTCTGGATGAAGCCGATCCCGATCCACCACCAGAGCGGCTCGTGGGTGAAGATGTTGTAGACGTTGAGCGGCCACGCGAGGATCAGCCCGTAGGCGCGCCAATATTCCCGGCCGTGTCCATAGGTCACGACCGGAAAGAGCGCGTCGAGTAGGCCGCGCGGGAGAAGGCCGTTGTGGCCGAGCAGGGGAAGAATCACCTCGGGAAGAAGGAAGAGGGGAAACACCTGCACCGCCATCAAGGTCAAGGTCTGCGCCGTGATATAGGGTGTCTTCCGGCGGCGGATCCTCCGGATGCCGAAGATCACGACGACGAGGGAGTAGGCGACCGTATACCAGAAGGCCGGCCCGGAGGCACTGATCGCGAGGGTTCCAAGCAGGGTGTTGGGATCCGCGGCGGCGGCCGCGATCTCGCCCCCAGCGGCGCGGAGAAGGTCGGGAAGGTTGAACGGAAACCAGTGGTGGGCGGCAAAGAGATTCGACATCGAGCCGCCCGACTTCCAGTTGTAGAGCCAGCCGCAGAAGGCGAGGAAGAGAGCCATCGCGGCCCAGCGCGCGGGGCGCATCTCGCCGGCGATCCGCATCCGGGAGCGGCGGAAGAAATCTAGAGGCGCCTCCCGCCCGATCATGACGAAGACCACGTCGTTGGGGATCGTCTCGACGGCTCCCCCGGGCCCCGCTATTGTCACGTCCCGCTCGCCGATCTCCTGGATTTGGGTCTCGAGGTGCAGTGTCACGCTGCCCGGTGGGTGCGGGCCGGTCGCGAACGGGCCGGAGGCGGTGGTGACGCGCTCGGATGTCGGACGCTCCACCGAAACGTTCGCCATCGGATCGCGCCGGAGCATCTCGAGCTTCTCNNNNGCGAGAATTGGGCCTTCCGGTACGACAGCCTGACGTGCGCCCCCGCCTGCGCGAGCCCGATCGCGGTCTCGAGCGCGGTGTCTCCGCCTCCCACCACCAGCGCCTGCTTCCCCGAGAAATCGCTCGGGTCGTGGAGCCGGTTGTAGACCTTGTCCCGATCTTCCCCGGGAACTCCGAGCTTCCGGAAATCGCCGCTCTGGCCGATCGCGACCAGAACGCGTCGGGCGCGGAGCGGGGCGCCCTCGGCGAGGTGGACGGTGAGAGCGCGAGCCGACGGCTCGATGCGCGTGGCGTTCGCGGCCAGCGGGCGAATCTGTGCGGCCTCCGCCTGGCGGCGGAGCTCGTCGACGAGCGCCTCCTTCACGTCGGCCGACACTTGTAGCTTCCCGGCCGGAGTCATCGACTTGGGATAGGTGTAGATCGGTTTGCCCTTCGGGAAATTGAGAATCGTGGTGAATGGCTCCGTGGACTCGAGGATCGTGTACGTGAGACCAAGTCGCTTGGCTTCGACCGCGGCGGCCATGCCGGAGACGCCGGCGCCGATGATGATGAGATCGAGGAGGGCCGGATCGGCCGGGCGGTTGGTCGGAGCCGCGCGGTCTGGGTTCTCGGAGAGCTCGCGGGCGATCGTCTGCGCGACGCGCGCGCCGGTATCGAGCGAGAACTTGAGGAGCGGGATCCCGGTGAGGTCGCCCGCCACGAATACTCCGGGGACGCTGGTGCTCCCGTCCGCGCGGACTTCCGGCAGGCGCTCCACGGTTCCCGCGGGCCACCGCGTGTGGAGCCACCGGGTGTAGCGGGCGATCAGACCGAGCATGGAGCTTCGACTATACACGCCTCGGCGCGGCCGCGCGCGCCGGGATCAGACGCGCGCTAGGGGCCTGAAGCCTTGGTCTCGTTCCAACGTACGATCGTCCAGAGGGTGTCGGTCGGGGAGGACGGCGCTGGCGTCGTGGGCTTGAACATGAACTCGAAGAACAAGCTCGAGCCGCCGGCCTCGTAGGTGTCGGTCCCTTCCGTGACTCGAACGTTCAAGCTGCTGCCCGCGATCTGGATATCGGCCCACTCGGGGTGCGACGTATCGTTCGACGCGAGGCGGGTCCAGCTCGCCGAGGGACCCAGACTCATGTAAGCGGACGTGATCGTCGACCAGCTCGCCAGCTTGGCGACGTGAGCCACCTCATCGGCGTAGGTCAGCGTGATGGGCGCGGTCCCCGGCGGATCGTTCTGGTCCCGGGATATCCCCACGTAGCTCGGGTCATACAGCGCCTTGTACTCCACGCTGTCCCTGTGCGAGTAGGCTTCCTCAAGCGCGGAGAGCACGTTTTGGGGGGTGCTGAGGACAGGATACGGGTCGCTAAAGACTACGCCGTTTTCGGTGGGCTTGACCGAGTCCTTCCCGCACCCCGACAAGACCATCGCGGCCAGAATTGCCGGTGCCAGGCTGAATCGCGCGAATCGGAGAGCCCGCATCAAACGCCTCCCGAGGAAATGCCCCCGTTCCGGCCCCAAGTCTACACGTGGCGAGCCGATCGCGTAGGCTTTCTAATGCAAAGTACTTGACCCCAACCCCCCTCCGGCGGATGCTCACTCCATGTCCCACCCCCCGCGATCGACCCGGCCCGGGCCGGACGACCTGGAAGAGAAGGCGCTCGAGAGCATCCGCTTCATCCGCGGAGCGATGGAGCGGGCTGGATCGTTCACCGCGGTGCCCGGATGGGGCGGCGTCGCGATGGGCGTCGTCGCGCTCGTGGGCGGCTGGGTCGCGGGCCGTGCCACGAACCCCCACGCCTGGATGCGAGATTGGCTCGCGAGCGCGGCGGTCGCGTTCATCTTCGGCTGCCTGGGCATCGCGTGGAAGTCGCTCCGCGTCGAGACGCCCCTGGTCCGCGGGCCCGCCCTCCGGTTTCTTCTCACACTCGCCGCCCCGCTCGCCGCCGGCGCGGTCCTGACTGTCACGCTCGCGCGGACGGGCCGGTACGACCTCCTCCCCGGAGTGTGGCTCCTCCTCTACGGCACGGCCGTCGCGACCGGGGGCGCCTCGTCGGTGCGGATCGTCCCGATTCTCGGCGTCTGCCTCATGCTCCTTGGAGTCGTCGCGCTCGCTGCCCCGGCGTCGTGGGGGAATCCTGTCCTGATGGTCGGCTTCGGGGTGCTCCAGATCGGGTTCGGATTGACGATCGCGCGGAGGCACGGTGGCTGACCGCTCTCGCGCCGCGCGCTCGGGCCAATCCAAGTCCCCACTCCCTACAGTGAAGCGAGCGCCCACCAAGCTTCCCGATCTCGACCGGTTGATCCACGAGCGGGTCCGGCTCGGCATCGTGAGCGCGCTCGCCGCGAACGAGCCGCTCAGCTTCGCGGACCTGAAGCGCCTTCTCGAGGCGACCGACGGCAACCTATCCGTCCATGCCCGAAAGCTCGAGGAAGCGGGCTATATCGCCTGCGCGAAGCGATTCGAGGGGAGAGTGCCGCGAACGGAGTTCCGTCTCACGCGTACGGGCCGCGATGCCCTCACGCGCTACCTGTCGCACCTGGACGCGCTGGTTCGCTGGGCGAGGAAGGGGCCGTGATGGCCCGTGGCACGGAAGGATCAGGTTCGTGCTGAAACAGGGGGAGTAGCGCGCCGGCGCCCGCCGGCGGCGTGAGTTACTTCTTCGCGGTCTTCTTGGTTTTCGTGGGCTTCAGCGACTTCCCGTTCTTCGCCACCGTGGCCGCCTTGCTCTCCGCCGCCAGGCGCTCCCAATCGTCCGGCGTCACTTGGGCTACGACCTCGAAGGCCCCCTCGCCGAGCGGCTTCACGACAAGGGCGTCGCCCTCGTGCAGCTGGTCGCGCCGAAGTCCCTTGACGATCGGGATGAGGAGATCCTGGTGAGTGACCAGGACTATGTCTTTCCCCTCCTCCGGCTTCGAGCCGAGAAGGGCGATGCGCATCGCGCGGTACTCTGACCCGCGGCGGACGAGCTCGGGCACCGCCTGGTGGTGCCCGAAGGCGATCTGGGCCGTGTCGCGGCAGCGCCACATCGGGCTTGAGAGCACCGTGCCTATCGGAATGCCAAGGTCAGCGATCGCCTTCCCGATGCGGGCTGCCTGAGCCTCTCCCTCCTTGTCGAGATTGCGCTGGGTGGAGCGGTCGTCGAAATTCCCTCCGCGTAGGTCACGGTCGGTGACCGCGTGGTTGGTGATCGAGTGGCGAAACACGATCACGTAACCGCCCGAGCGGAGGCGCGTCACCAGCGTTGAGTCGAGATGCGGGAATTCCTTGGCTCGCACAGAGTCGGCGGCCGTGTCGCCTGCGGCGCCCGCCGAGGCCGCCGCGGATGAATCGGCGGCTGCCGCGGACGAATCGGCGACTGCGGCGGATGAATCGGAGGCGGCACCGAGGGAATCCGGAGCCGTCGCGGACGCCAGCCCGGGGAGGAACGCCGCGGCAACCAGCGCGATCGCCAGGACCAAGAACGGGAGCCACGCTGGCCTCAGTGCTCGAATCAAGCGACGCCTTCCCTTGCCGGGACCTTCACGCTGCCCCCGATCGGATCGCGCGCCGCGCGCCGGGATATGAGGAAGAAGAGCGCGAGCGGCGCCCCGTAGCTGCCGCCCCTCTCGATGAACTCCCAGAATGGAGCGCCGGAAACCGGATAAAGCATCTCGGTAGCGACCTTCCAGGCGAAGATGAAGAGAAGCAGCGCGGGGAGCGGCGCCACGAGAACCGCCGCGCCGAGAAACATGTCGAACCAGCCGATCCCCGAAACGAGCGTCCCCAATCCGCCCGGCACTCCGGACAGGCCGACCGACGCGTACTGATCCGCGAGCATTTGCTTGTGCATGAATGCGCCGTATCCGCCGTGACCGATCAGGAGGAGTCCCGTCGTGATCCGCAGGACGATCGCGACGTGGGCCATCCGCGCCTGATTCGGCTCGATCGAGGGACGCGGCAGGATCGGCTCGAACCACTCTCGCCAAGACCGGGCCCAGCCGCTCATGACCAGAAACGCCAGCGGAATCCCATAGTTCCCCGCGCGCTCGATCACCTCCCAGTACCCCTGCCCCGCCATGGGCCGGAGAAGGGACGTGAAAAGGGCCCACACGCTCATCCAGGCCAGAACGATGCGGCAGGGACTCAGGAGGACGAAAATCGCCATCGTGATGTCGCTGGTCCCGATGATCGGCATCAGCCGGAAGGCCGTCGCCTCGTTAATGCCGAGCGCTTGGAAGAACGGGACCCAGCCAGGCTTGGTGATAATCCCGAACGCGCCGTGCCCGATGAAACACATGGCGGCCGCGATGCGCAGGATCCAATGGGCGGCGGGAGTGTAGGAGGCGGGACGATTTACATCTAGCACCACCTGATCGTAGCAGAAATCTTCAACGTTTTCAATGACTTGCGGGACCGGAGCCCCCCCCTAGGAGCCGTCTGGGACGGGGGCGGCGCCAACCCCTGGCCCATCCAGCACCTCGCGGACCTTTTTGGCGAGGTTCTCGAGCGTGAAGGGCTTCTGCAAGAAGGCGACCTTGGCGTCGCGAACGCCCCGACGCACCATGGTGTCGTCGGTGTAGCCGGAGATGAAGAGAACCCGGATTCCCGGCCTCTCGACGCCGAGGCGCTCGGCCAGGTCCCGCCCGCTCATCCCCGGCATGACGACGTCCGAGAGGAGCAGGTGGATGGGTCCCTGGTGAGTCATGGCCAACTGCAGCCCCTTCACGCCGTCTTCCGCCTCGAGCACGTTGTAGCCCTCCATCTCGAGCACCTCGCGGGCGACCGAGCGCACTCCCGCCTCGTCTTCGACCAGGAGGATAGTCTCGGCGCCCCCGCCGAGCCCGGGCGCGACGGCTCCGCTCGAGGCCGTCGATCCGTCGAGGCTCGGAATGTAGACGGTGAACGTCGCTCCCTTGCGGGCCTCGCTCGAGACCGTGATCGAGCCCCCGCCCTGCTTGACGATCCCGTAGGCGGTCGAGAGTCCGAGGCCGGTTCCCTTCCCGCGCTCCTTGGTCGTGAAGAACGGCTCGAAGATCCGGCCCTTGGTGTCCGAATCCATCCCGAGGCCGGTGTCCTGGACGGTCAGGGCGCAGAACGGGCCCGGCGCCGCGGTGCCCAGCTCCCGCGCCATCGATCCGCCGACGGCGACGTGCGCGACGGAGATGCGGAGGCTCCCTCCGTTCGGCATGGCGTCGCGCGAGTTCGCGACCAGGTTCAGCATCACCTGCTCGATCTGGCCCCGATCGGCGCGAACCAGAGCGCTCTCCGGTGCGCGCGCGCAGACCAGGTCGATGTCGTCACGGAGGAACCCACGGAACATCCCCTCCAGCTCCGCCACCACTGTGTTCAGGTCGATAACCTCGGGCGACACGACTTCATTCCGGCTGAACGTGAGCAGCTGCCGCGTGAGGAAAACACCTCGCTTGCTCGCGGCGTGGATTTCCGCACCGATCCGCGCGGCCGGCGACCGGGGGTCCGCATCCTTCACAAGGAGTCCCGCCTGCGCCATGATCACGCTCAGGAGATTGTTGAAATCGTGCGCGACGCCGCCGGCGAGCACGCCGATCGCTTCCATCTTCTGTGCATGGCGGAGCTGCTCTTCGCTCCGGCGGAGCGCGGCCTCGCTCTCCAAAAGCGCCCGCTGCGCGCGGCGGCGATCCGAGATGTCCGTCGCCACGCCGATCACGCCCTGGACGTCACCGCGTCCGTCGCGGATCGGCGCGTAGCGCGCTTCGAACGCCACCTCCCCGATCTCGATCTCCGCGGAGAATTCCTCGCCCCCAAGCGCCCGTCGGACGTTCTGGGCCAGATCGGGGTAGTCGGCATAGACCGCGTAGATCGACTTGCCGACCGACTCCCCTGATTTCCTGCCGAGCGCCGAGAGCCCCCGCCCTTCGGAGAAGGTGATGATGCCTTGCGGGTCGATCGCGAAGAGGACGATCGGCGCGCCCGAAATCACCGTCCGGAGCCGCTCCTCCGACTTGCGGAGTCCCGCCAGCCCGGTCAGATCCTGGATCATCACCATGATCTCGTCGGCGCCGCCGCTCGGGCCCAGGATCGGAAGCGCGGTGAGGTAGAGGAGCCCCTCGGTCCCGCGCACGTTCGCGCGGAGCTCGTGGTGGATGACCTGCGCGTGCTCGAGGGCCGCCGACACGGGACAGTCTTCGCATTTCTCGCGAAGGCGCGAGCAGACGTCGCTGCAGCTCTTTCCCACCCAGCTCGACCCCGCGCCGTCGGGCGGGTAGAGAACGGTCATGGCGCGGTTGTTCCAGCGAATGATCTTCGCGCCGTCGGTGACGTAGACGAACGTGTCGGTTTGATTCACGAAGGCGGCGAACTTCTGGCGCTCCCGGTCGAGGACCCGGAGATGATTGTCGAGCGTCTTGAACCAGCTCTGGTCGCGTTCGCGCTGGGCGCGGTAGCGGACAGCCTCCTCGTGGGAAGCGGCCTTGTGCGCCAGCACCGAGGTGACCGCCTCGATCAAGCGATCGCGGTCCACGCCCTTCTGGCCCTGCTCGCCTGGATCCGAGAAGCAGACCGCGCCGAGAACACGCCCTCCCGTCCGAAGTGGGTGCGCGCACGGCTGGATCAGCCGCTCGCCGACCACCACGGGCGCGGGCGTGACCACCAATCCGGCGCGCACCGCCTCTAGGGCCGTGGCCTTGAACGTGGCGCGGATGCGCTCGCGAACTTCGGGGACCTTGGAATGCCAGTACTCGCGGAGCGGCTCCTCACCGTCCGCGAGGAAGACCGCAGCCTGCTCGCTCGAGAGGACGTGCGCGAGGAGTCCGGCGCCCACGGTCATGGACTCCTTTAGCGTGCCGGATCCGAAGACGCCGGCGAGCGCCTCGAGGAGGACCCGCGTGTCTTGGGCGCCGTCGGGCGGTCGCGGTGGCTCGGGTGACTGCATTATTCGTCCAGGGGCGCGCGGCCGCGCGCCTCGTACGCCTTCGCCAGCCAGTCCGCCACGCGCTGGACCATCGCAACGGCGTCGTCGTTGAAGGCGCCGACCTGGTGGCTGTCGATGTCGATCTGGGCGTGTATCCGATCGCCGGTGCGGATCAGCACGACGAGCTCGGACCGCGTCTCGGCACTGCAGGCCAGGTAGTTCGAGATCTCCCGAACGTCGGGGATGTTCAGATTTCGTTTCTCGGCGACCGCGGTGCCGCAGACGCCGTTTCCGACGCCGATGAAGACGTGGTCCGTGGGAGAGCCGACGTAGGGGCCGAGGCGAAGGACATTGTCCGAGAAGAGCTCGTAGATGCCGGTCCAGTGGAACCGGGGATCCATGCGGCTCAGCTCCTGGACCGCGGTCTCGAGAAGACGATCGAAGTCCGCGCCGCTCGCGGAGAGTTCACGTAGGTGGGCCAGAAGCTGATCGACCGTCATCGGGAGAGAGATCGGCCAATTCGGTCTCTCTCTTTAGCTTAGGGAGATTTCGCCAGGGGCATGAATCCAGCCGTCCGGGCGCACGGAGGCGGCCTCTATCTGATTGAAGCGACTATCGTTCCGGGGGTTAGGGGCGCCTCGTGGCGCCCAAAATCATCTGGCTTTGAGTGCCCTCGCCGCTCGCGCGTAGTCCTTCGGCTTCACCCAGACGATCATCCCGTAGCGATTCCCGCCCGCTGCGAGAGCGGCGGCGGCGGTCACGCCGATGCGCGCGTCGGCCAGGCGGGCGAAGTGCCGATTCACCGCGCCGGATTTGTCCGAGCCCTGGACGAGGAACGCCTTCTTGGGCCGGCTGACTCGCCACCCGTTCCGGCGCGCCACGCTCCGGATCTTGGAGAGGTTCTGGGCAACGAAGTCCAGCTGGGCTTTCCCCTTCCTGCCCGGGAACCCGACGTGGGCGAGGAGATTCACCCCGCCCTCGCGAATCGCGGTGAAGACCTTCGCGCCCTGCCCCGGGCGGTTCGGTACCATCAGGTAGCAGTAGTTGACCTTCTTCACACTGTCGGACATCGGAGACCTCCTTACGGATCGTGGCCGGGACGGATCAGCCTTTCTTCAAGATCGCGATCTGCCCCGCGTGGTAGAGCTCATGGTGCACGGCTCCGTGGACCAATCGGAACATCTTGTACTTCTTCTTGGGGCCGTAGCCCGCATCGAGCCGAGCGGGCTTGAGCTTCGCGATCTGCCGATTGAGCTTCTGGTGGGTTGATTTCATCAACGCGACGGCCCGCTTCCAGGCGGCGGGGCTCACGTCTCGCACATCGGGCCAGTTCTCCTCGTCCGACAGGTCGATCGGATGGCCGGTCAAGCGGCCCAGGACCACGCGGTCCCACGCCTCGATGTGGAGCACGATCTCCCAGATGGAATGCGCCGTCCGAATCGGCCGCGCCGCCGCGCGCTTCGCCGTGACGCCCCTGAGAACCTCGAACAGTGCGGGCCCGTGCCACGCTCCCCCCTCGAGCGCGCGCCGGTGCTGTTCGGCCAAATGCTTGACCTCATTCATTCGTGTATCCTAACCCTCCACCGAAGTCCGCGTCCAGATTCGGACAGCCAATATCTCTGGAGGAAGACGATGATTCGCGCCTGCTTCGCCGCCTCGCTGCTCCTTCTCTTCGCGTTCTCCACCGCCTCGGCCCAGCACGATCACGGAAGCGCGCCGGCCGGGTCCGGACCGCCGCCTCTCTATAGCGGGCTCGGCACGCTCCACCACAAGGTGACGACCAAGAGCCCCGTGGCTCAGAAATATTTCGACCAGGGGTTCCGCCTCACCTACGCGTTCAATCACGACGAGGCCGGCCGAGCGTTCCGCGAGGCGGGGCGGCTCGACTCGACGTGCGCCATGGCGTACTGGGGCCAGGCGCTGGTGCTCGGGCCGAACATCAACATGCCGATGAGCCCCGAGGCGGAGGCGAGCGCGTATCCGCTCGCGCAGCGCGCGCAATCGCTCGCAACGGCGGCGAGCGAGCCGGAGCGCGCGTACATCGCGGCGCTCTCGAAGCGCTATGACGCGGTGGCGGGCACCAATCGCGCCGCGCACGATTCCGCGTACGCCGACGCCATGCGCGACTTGGTGAAGCGTTATCCGAACGACCTCGACGCCGCGGCGCTCTGCGCCGAGGCGCTCATGGATTTGAGGCCGTGGGATCTCTGGACGCTCGACGGGAAGCCACAGCCCGGCGCGACCCAGATCGTCTCGATGCTGGAGGGAGTTCTGAAGCGAAACCCGGACCACGTCGGCGCGCTCCATTACTACATCCACGCCGTCGAGGCCTCGCCCGAGCCGGCGCGGGCGGAGCCGTACGCGGACCGGCTCGCCAAGCTCACTCCCTACGCCGGGCACCTGGTCCACATGGCCTCGCACATTTATCTCCGCGTCGGCCGTTACGAGGACGCACAGGCGATCAACGCACGCGCCATAGCCGCGGATCGGGACTACATCAAGAAGCAGAACGTGAAGGGCATCTACACGGTCATGTATTACCCGCACAACCTCCAGATGCGGTGGTCCGCGCTCTGCTCGCAGAGCCGCCGGGCCGACGCGATCGCGGCGGCCAAGGACCTCGCGGACGCCGTCCCCGACTCGCTGGTCCGCGAGATGCCGATGGCCGAGTTCTTCCTGCCTTCGCACTACCTGACGCAGGTGCGCTTCGGGCTGTGGGACGAGATCCTCAAGGAGGCGGCGCCTCCGGCGAGCATGCCGATGCGCCGAGCCGCCTGGCATTACGCGCGGGGAATGGCGCTTGCGGCCAGAGGGAAGAGTGCGGAAGCGGCAGCCGAGCGCGACAGCGTCGGAGCGATCGCCGGCTCGTTCCCTGCCGACGCCTATTTCAGCTTGAACCCGGCCGCCGCGGTTTTCCGATTCGCCGAGGCGCATCTCACCGGGGAGATCGCGGCTCGAAGCGGTAAGACGGACGAGGCGGTAGCACTCCTCCAGAAGGCGGTGGGGATGCAGGATTCGCTCCACTATGACGAGCCGCCGGCCTGGAGCATGACGGCGCGGCAGTCCCTGGGCGCGGTGCTGCTCGCCGCGGGGCGCGCCGCCGACGCGGAGGCGGTCTACCGCGAGGACCTGGCGCGCTTTCCGGAAGAAGGCTGGTCGCTCTATGGGCTGACGCAGGCGCTCCGGGCGCAGAACAAGGCCAAGGAAGCGGCCGCCGCCGAGAAGAGGTTCCGTCTCGCCTTCGCCCAGGCCGACGTCACGCTCCAAGCCTCGCGCTACTAGGCTCGAGGCGCTCGAAGGCTCAGGGGAAGTCGATGCTCTCCGCTCCGTCGCTCTTGACCTTCGACATCTTCGGGACCGTCGTCGATTGGCGGCGCGGTCTCACCGAGTCCGTACGCTCCCACGGCGTCGAAATGGGCGACCGGGAGTTTCAAGCAGTCATCGATTGGCAGGCGCGCGCCGAGTCGCAGGCGTACCAATCCTACGCCGATATCCTCGGGGAGAGCCTCGTGAGGGTCTTGCGCTTGGATCGCGAGGCCTCGCGCGCGATCGCCGCGGGGGCCGGACGGTGGCCGCTCTTCCCCGACTCCGCGGACGGCCTTCGCACGCTCATGCGCTCCGCTCCCTGCGTCGCGATGACGAACAGCGACCAGATGCACCGCCGCCAGGTGGAGGACCAGCTCGGCTTTCGGATGAGCGGCTGGATCTGCGCGGAGGATGTGGGCTGCTACAAGCCGGCGGCCGAGTTCTGGATCGCCGTGGGCGCGCGGCGGAGCGTTCCGTTCGGCCCGGCCTGGTGGCACGTCTCGGCCTACGCGGACTATGACCTCGCGACGGCCGGCCGCCTGGGTCTCACGACCGTCTTCGTCAAGCGGCCGCACTCGATCTGGGGCCCTTCCTCGCTCGAGACCGCGGATCTTCGCGCCCTCGCTACTTCCCTTGGACGAGGCTCCTGAGCACGAAGGCGACGTTGGCCGGCCGCTCGGCGAGGCGGCGCATGAAGTAGGGCACCCACTGCGTGCCGAAGGTGACGTAGACGCGGACCCGGTACCCCTCCCGCGCGAGCGACTCTTGCAGGTCTCGCCGCACGCCGAGGAGCATCTGTGCCTCCCAGTCGCCGGGCTTCCGCCCGTTCTCGCGCGCGAGGTGCTTGGCGAGGCCGAGCATCGCGACGTCGTGCGTGGCGATCGCGGGGACGAATCCCTCGGTGAAGAGGATCCGCATGAGCTTGGCATAGTTCTCGTCGACTTGCCGCTTCTCGGGGAACGCGACCTCCGCCGGTTCCAGATACGCCCCCTTGACCAGCCGGATCTTCGGGCGGAGGGGGCGGAGCCGGCGAATGTCGTCCTCGGTTCGACGGAGATACGCCTGCACGGCGAGGCCGACGTTGTCGTGGCGCGATCGGACCTGCTCGAAGAGATCGACGGTGGCGCCGCAGACTGCCGAATGCTCCATGTCGATCTCGACGAAATTCTGGAACGAGGCCGCGTCGGCGGCCAGCCGGAGCGTCAGCTCCAGGCAGAGGTCGGGCGAGAAATCGATGCCGAGCTGGGTCGGCTTGATCGTGATGTTCCCGTCGATCTTTCGATCCGCCAGGTCCCGGAGAATCCGGTGGTAGCTCTCGTAGGCGGCCTCGGCCTCCCGCCGCTCGGTCACGTTCTCGCCGAGCTGGTTCATGATGACGAGCATCCCCTTCGCGTTCAGACCCGCGGCGGTCTGGAGCGCCTCCTCCAGCGTCTCTCCGGCGATGAAGCGGCGCGCGAAGCCCAGGCGCATCCCGGTACGGGCGATCGGTCGCGTGACGAGCGGCTTCGTGGAGAGCCAGGAGATGAAATCGCGAAGGAAGGGCATGAGCGGGGTACTCTACCCGACGCGCGGGAAGAGGATGAGCTCCAGATTCTGCTCCGGGAGCGGGTGCGCGTCGAAGATCTCGGGGATCGCGGCGACGTCGCGCGTCTCGATTCGCCCGGTCGCGGCGTCCACGATCGCGAACCGCGCGAACCGGGATCGAACGATCTCGGCGTAGGCGTCCCGCTCCAACCCGGAGCGCCGGATCCCGTAGGGCCAGAACTCGCTGATCACCGGCATTCCTTGGCGCAGGGTTTCTTGGGCGCCCCGGAACAGTCGCCCCTCGTGGCCCTGGATGTCGACCCAGACGAGACCGATCGTTCCGGGATCGACGCGCGCTTCCGTCCGGAGCAGATCGTCGAGGCGGCGCCCAGGGACCCGTACAGCGACGCGGCGTTCCTCGCCCATCCGCGCGGAGGCGCCCGTGGTCGTGGCGCGGACGCGGTGGTCCCCGAAGTTCACGTCCGAGAGCTCCAGCTCCACCTCCCCCGCCTCCTCCGTGATCGCGACGGGGAAGGGGCGGATCCGGTCGCCCAAGCCGTTCTGCTCGATATTCCTCGTCAGTAAAGCGAAGTTGCGCGGATCCGGCTCGATCGCGATCGCCTCCCGGAAGTACCCGCGCTGCAGCATCGCGATGCAGATCATCCCGAGGTTCGCCCCCACGTCGACCAAGATGTCCCGGCCCGGCTTCCCCACGAGCCCTTCGCGCTTCAGGTAGTCCATCGAGCTCGTGATGAGATCGATCTCCCAGGCCCGGTGGATGTAGAGCGCCTTCGCGTTGTGGAGGTCCATGTTGCTGAACGAGAGGATCCCGTTCGCGGTCTGGACGGTGAGGATCCGGGGCGTACGGCCGGGGCCGCCGCGCACCATGCCCCAGCGAAGCTTGCGGTACGCGCGGCTCAGCCGCTGCCCGATCGTCGGCATGCCCGCGCTAATCGTCGCCGCCGATCCGATCGACCCAGCGATCGAAGACGATGCTCCCAACCCGCCTCATCTCGCGGACGGCGCTCGGCGCCTGAGCGAGGATCCGGTCACCGTCCGCCCCCGCCTCCCGAAGCTCCTCCCCGAAGCTCTCGACCATGGCTCGCACCATGGCCTCGTCCATCTCCATGTGGAAGAGCAGCCCGTAGGAGGCGCGCCCGTGCCGAAACGCCTGGTGAGGCGTGAGCGCCGAGGATGCGAGGGGAACGGCGCCGCGAGGAAGCTCGAACGCATCTCCGTGCCAGTGGAACACCGCGATCTCTTGGTCCACGTCGCGCCAGATCGGGTCGTGGGCCGCCGCGTCCGTCAGCGTCACCGAATACCAACCGATCTCCTTCCGCGCGGGCTCGACCTTCGCGCCGAGCGCCGCGGCGAGTAGCTCGCTCCCCAGGCATACGCCTAGGACGGGCTTTCCGGATCGCACGGCGTCGCCGATCAGCCCGATCTCATCGCGCAGGAACGGAAGGCGACCCTGGTCATAGACGCCCATCGGACCCCCCATGACCACCAGCGCATCCCGTCCCTCCATGGAGGCCGGGATCCGCTCCCCGGCGTATCCGCGAATGGTTTCCATCTCGATGCACCGCCGATCGAGAATCTCCGCGATCAGGCCCGGCGTCTCAGGATCCGCATGGAGCAGGACGGACACTCTCGACACGGATGCTTCTCCTCCCCGTATACTCAGGTCGTGAACCTTCGAATCCTAGTACTCGCCGCGACGATCGCCTGGGGCACGGTGGGGACGCGCGGCGACGCCGCGACGGTCGCCCAGCCGGCTCGCACGGGCGCGCCCGCCGACACCGCCACCTTCGCGGGCGGCTGTTTCTGGTGCATGGAGGCAGCGTTCGAGGCGCTTCCGGGCGTCTTCTCGGTCACTTCCGGATTTTCCGGCGGACCCGAGAAGAACCCAACCTACAACCAGGTCTCGGCCGGGCTGACCGGCCACCGCGAATCGATCCAGGTCCTCTACGACCCGAAGAAAATCACGTACGCGAAGCTCCTCGACGTCTACTGGCACAACATCGATCCGACGCAGGACGACGGACAGTTCTGCGACCGCGGGAAACAATATCGGTCCGCGATCTTCTTCCGCGGCGCGACCCAGCGCCGGAGCGCCGAGGCATCGAAGCGGGCGATCGAGAGCGGGAAACGCCTGAAGGGGCCGATCGTCACGCCCATTCTCCCTTTCACGGCATTCTGGCCCGCGGAGGAGTACCACCAGGATTACTACAAGAAGAACCCGGAGCACTATCACGCCTACCGGACCGGCTGCGGCCGCGATCGGCGCTTGCTCGAGGTCTGGGGCGCGGAGGCCCCGGTCCATTTGTAGATCGCGAGGCGGCGGCCGGGTTCACTCGGAGTCGAACACGCTGTAAACCCACCACCGCTGTTTCGCGCCGGCCTTCGACCGGGCCTGCCTCTCGAAGTAGATCTTCATCTCCCGCCCCGCCGCGCTCCTGATGCGATACCAGTGCTTCCTTAGATATCGCTCCTGCATCGCGGCGCCCGGGCGCGAGTATTCCTTCCACCGCTCGAGCACCTCGGCGATGACGAGCTCTTCCCCGCGCCAAACGAAGCGCTCCGGAAGCATCGGCTCGCCCACCGCCTGGAATTCATTCTCGCCTGGCGCGGGGCTCTCCCCCGCGCCCGCGAAGAGCGGCTTGAGCGGTTCGCTGATGAGGCTCTCTTTCACGATCGAATCTCTCGCGGGCACGATAGGACTATATCAGTCCTTGTGTTACCCTTCACCATGCCCCACGCGGATCCGTCCGGTTTTCGCCTTCCCGATCTTCGCTTCGCCGCGGTGGATCTCCTCGTCCCCCACGAGAAGGAGGACCAGCGGAGAACCGAATCGCTCGCCGCTCGCCTACGCGAGTCGGGAATCTTACGCAACCCCCCGATCGTGACCCCCGCCCGCTCCGATCAGCGCTTCGTCGTTCTGGACGGAGCCAATCGCGTCTCGACGATCCGCGCGGCCGGGTTTCCGCACGTCGTCGTCCAGGTCGTCCCGTATGAAGGCCCCGGGGTCCGACTCTCCACCTGGCACCACGCCCTGGGAAAAGTCGCGGCGGAGGAGCTGGAGCGCGCCCTCCCGTCGATCCCCGGGCTGGAATCGCATCGGGAAGATCTGAGCCACGCCCGCGCGCTCCTGGCGCGCCGGGAGGCGATCGCGTTCGTGGAGCGCGCGGACGGCGCCGTGATCTGCCTGCACGGAGGCCCCGACCTCCACGCTCGAAACGCGCTTCTCAACGCCGTCGTCGATCTCTACCGCGGGAAGCACCCCTACCATCGCGTCACCCGCGACTCGATCGAGGAGGCCCGGGGCCGCCATCCGGACGCGGCCGCGCTCGTCGTTTTTCCGCAGTTTCACCCCGAGGAGATCCTCGAGGTCGCCCTCGGCGGCGCCCGCCTCCCGGCCGGAATCACGCGGCACGTGATCGCGTGGCGCGCGCTCCGGATCAACATGCCGCTCGACGTCATGGCCGACCCAAGTAGGAAGCTCCCGGAGAAGCAGCGCTGGCTCTCGGAGTGGCTCGCGGAGCGGGTCGAGCAGAGCGCCGTGCGGTTCTACGAGGAGAGCACGGTTCTGTTCGACGAGTGACCGAACGATGAAGGTTCGAATCATCGCCCAGGCTGACGTCCCCCGGCTCCTCCCCATGGCGGAGTGCGTGAGCCTGATGGCGGACGCGCTCCGGGGCCTGGCCCGGGGGGAATCGGTCCAGCCGCTCCGCACCGTCACGCGCGTTCCGGAAGGAGGGGGCCTCCTCGCGTCCATGCCCGCCTATCTGGGCAGCCCTCGCGCCCTCGGCGTGAAGGTCATCACCGTGACCCCGGCGAACCAGGGCACGCCGTTCGACTCGCACCAGGGCGCGGTGCTGCTTTTCGAGCCGGTGCACGGAAGCCTCGTCGCGGTCATCGACGCGACGTCGATCACCTCGATCCGGACCGCCGCCGTAAGCGCAGTCGCGACCGACGCCCTGGCGCGAAACGGCGTCACCAGCGCGGCGATTCTGGGATCCGGCGTTCAGGCGGCGGCGCACCTCGAAGCCCTGCGGGTGGTCCGGCCGATCGAGCGGGTGCGCGTCTGGAGCCGGAGCTTCGATCACGCGAAGGCGTTCGCCGCGCGCGAATCGGCACGTCACGGGATCCGGATCGACGCGGCGCGCTCCGCGCGCGAAGCCGTCGACGGAGCGGAGGTCGTCTGCGTTGCGACGGCGGCGCGGGAGCCGGTGCTCCTCGGAGAGTGGATCGCGCCCGGCACGCACGTGAACGCGGTCGGTGCCTGTGTCCCGACGTGTCGCGAGCTCGACACGGAGGCGGTGCGGAAAGCGCGCCTCTTCGTCGACCGGCGCGAGTCCGCGCTTCACGAGGCCGGCGACATCCTGATCCCAATCCGAGAAGGCGCCATCCGGGAGGATCACATCATCGGGGAGATCGGCGACGTCCTCCTCGGCCGAGTTCAAGGGCGCCGCGGCGACGAGGAGATCACCCTGTTCAAATCCTTGGGCCTCGCGATCGAGGATCTGGCGGCGGCACACAGGATCCACGCCAACGCGACGGCGGGCGGCGTCGGGTCGATCGTCGATCTTGGAGGGCACCGCGATGCGCCCGCTTGAGGCGCCGCGCCTCGAGGAGATTCGCGCCGCCCGCGAGCGGATCGCGTCCACCGTCTTGCGGACGCCGCTGGTGCGTCTCCAAGCGGACGACGCTCCGGCCGAGATCCACCTGAAGCTCGAGAATCTGCAGCCGATCGGCTCGTTCAAGCTGCGCGGCGCTGCGAACGCGATGCGGCTTCACCCTCGCGACGCGCTCGCACGAGGCGTCTATACCGCGAGCGCGGGAAACATGGCGCAGGGGGTCGCATGGAACGCTCGTCTCCTGGGCGTCCCCTGCGCGGTGGTCGTCCCCGAGCACGCGCCGCGCACGAAGCTCGACGCGATCGAGAGGCTGGGCGCCCGCATCGTGAAAGTACCTTTCGACGTCTGGTGGAGCGTGTTGGTCGAGCGCAGCTATCCCGGCATGGAGGGTCTCTTTATCCACCCGGTGAGCGACCTCGCCGTGATCGCCGGGCACGGCACGATCGGCCTCGAGATCCTGGAAGATCTCCCTGATGTCGACGCGATCCTCGTCCCCTATGGCGGCGGCGGGCTGAGCTCGGGCATCGCAGCCGCGGCCCGGGCGCTCAAGCCCGGCGTGAAGATCTTCGCCTGCGAGGTGGCCACCGCGGCGCCCTTCGCCGCATCGCTCGCCGCGGGCTCGCCGCGCTCGATCGAGCACAGGCCTAGCTTCGTGGACGGAATCGGCGGGAAGAGCCTGCTCGCGGAGATGTGGCCGATGGTGAGGGAGCTCCTCGCGGGGTCGATCACCGTGGAAGTCGCGGAGGCGGCGGCGGCGGTCCGCCTCCTCGTGGAGCGGAATCGGGTCGTCGCGGAAGGGGCGGGAGCGGTGCCGGTCGCCGCCGCGCTCACCGGGCGCGCCGGCCCCGGAACGGTGGCGTGCGTCGTTTCCGGCGGCAACATCGACGCGGAGAAGTTAGCGAAGATCCTGGCGGGAGGAATCCCGTGAAACACCGTGCTGCCATCGATTTCCCTCGATTTCCGTCATTTAGTACGCATTATGTGGTCGGCCGGGGTAGATTAGGGTAACTTAACCAGAAGTTAACCAGGGAGGTGCAACTGCGACGACTTCGCGTAGGGATCGTTGACCTCGTAGCCCGAACGCCGACGCGCTCGTTATACGCATGGGTGATGCACGCAAACCTCGCGAGCATCATGCCCCAGGTGATCGGCGTATGGTGTGAAGAACAAGGCCACGAAGTCGAGCTCGTCTGCTACACCGGATTCGAAGACCTCACCCGGCTGATCCCCCACGACATCGACATCCTCTTCATCAGCGCCTTCAGCCAGGCGGCCCAGCTTTCCTACGCGATCAGCAACATGTACCGGAAGAAGGGCGTCATCACAGCGCTCGGCGGACCGCACGCGCGATGCTATCCCCAAGATTCGCAGAAGTACTTCGACTACGTGCTTGGATTCACCGACAAGGAAACGCTGAAGACGGTTCTGGACGATTGCACTCAGCACCGGCCGGTCGGGCTCTACCTGACCGCGAAGAAACACCCGCCGACGCTACCCGGCGTTCGCGAGCGATGGAAATTCATCGAGCCGATCATCGCGAAGGCGCCGACGTTCAAGCTCGTCCCGATGATCGGGAGCCTCGGTTGTCCGTACACCTGCCCCTTCTGCATCGATTCGACCGTCGATTATCAGCCGCTCGGCTTCGAGCAGATCCGGGAGGACCTCCGCTTCCTGCGCACGAAGATGAAGCGGCCGCGGGTCGGATGGCATGACCCCAACTTCGGCGTCCGGTTCAACGACTACATGAACACGATCGAGGACGCCGTGCCCCCCGGCAGCATCGATTTCGTCGCCGAGAGCAGCCTGTCGCTCCTCGCGGAGCCGCACCTCGTCCGCATGAAGAAGAACGGCTTCAAGGGGATCCTCCCCGGGATCGAATCGTGGTATTCCCTCGGGAACAAGGCTGGAACGGGAAGCGCGATCCAGGGCGCGGAGAAGGTCCGCCAGGTCTCCGAGCACGTGAACCAGGTGCTCCGCTACATCCCGTACGTGCAGACCAATTTCGTCTTGGGGTTGGACATGGACCAGGGCGATGAGCCGTTCGAGCTGACGAAGCGATTCGTCGACATGACGCCGGGCGCGTTTCCCGGCTACTCGCTCCTCACGGCGTTCGGGCAGGCGGCGCCGCTCAACCTGCAATTGCAGAAGGACCAGCGGGTGTCCGCGTTCCCCTTCCACTTCCTGAACAACAATCACGCGATGAACGTGAAGCCGAAGAATTACGGGTGGCCGGAATTCTACGACCGTGTGATCGACCTCACCGAATACACGTTCTCATGGCGCGCCATCGTGAACCGGTATCGCGCGAGCAAGGAAGCCATCCCGCGCTGGATGAACGTGGTCCGCGCGATCTCGACGGAGGGCTTCGGCCGGATCCGCTACCACAACGCCGTGCGGCAGATGCTCGACCAAGACCCGACGTTCCTCCCTTACTTCGACGGCGAGAGCGAATCGCTGCCGCAATTCTACGTCGATCGGGTGAAGCGCGACCTGGGCGGCCTGTGGGATCATCTTCCCGAGGGGGCCCTGTACCACGACCCCAACGCGTACTTGAAGTCCCACACCCGGGGGAACGGGGATCCCGCTCTCGCGCTTCCCATCGTCTCCTAGCATCCCGCGCGACACAACTACAGGGAGGCGGCGCTCCTTAAAGTTCGAGGGGAATCGCGCCGATTTTACTTGAGTGACGCCCGACAAGAGCACGACGGAACTGCGCAGCCGATCCGTGACCCAGCACCTCGCGCGCCGGGTCTGGACCGCATTCATCCTCACCTTCATCGTTTCGCGGGCGACGGTGCTGGTGACGTCGCTGGATTGGTTCCCGAACCTCCACCTGCAGCTCGGGACCACGCATGTCCATCATCTGAACTTCGGCATCGCCCTCCTGACGATGACGGGCGCGTATCTCCTCTTCGTCCGTCCGGCGGGGCGGGCCCTGAATGCCGCGGCACTTCTGTACGGCATCGCCCTGGGGCTCACCTTCGACGAATTCGGGATGTGGTTCCACCTCGAGGACTTCTACTGGCAGCGTGCCAGCTTCGACGCCGTCGTCGTGATCGCGGGGCTGCTCGGCCTCCTGATCGTGGCGCCGTCGCTCCGCCGCTTTCGTCCGCGCCACTGGGCGACACTGGTCGGGCTTGCCGTCATCGTCCTCCTCTTCGGCGTACTGGTCCTGAAACCGCTCTGGTCCGCGGGCTAGACGGAGGTCGCCGCCTTGCCTCGCGCTGACTTCTGGGTCGCCGCATCGATCGCCCTGGCCCTTGGCGGCTCTCCTGCTACCTCCCTCGCGGCGCCGACCGAGGCAGCCGCGGACGACGCGGTCGTCAACGAAGCCGTGATCGACGGGCCGGCCGACGAGATCTGGCGCCTGATCACGACCAAGAGCGGAATGGAGTCGTGGATGGTGCCGCACGCCGAGGTGGATCTGCGCGTCGGCGGGTTCGTGAGGACGAACCACGCCCCGGACGGCAAGATCGGCGATCCGAGGACCGTCACGAACCGGATTCTCGCCCTGCAGCCGAAGCAGAAGTTTTCGTTCCAGATCGCGGAAGTCCCCGATGGAATCCCGATGATCGCAATGCTTGTCGGGACTCAATACGAGGTTCAGCTGAGGCCGCTCAGCCGCAAGCAGACGCGCGTCCGGTGCATGGGCCGTGGATTTCCGGGAGGGCCGCTCGGCTACACCGTGCGGGCATTCGCCGATCGGGGAAGCGAGTGGGCGCTCCAGCAGCTGGAGAAGGTGTTCGTCGATCGGAAGGCGCGGGCCCGCTCGAAGTAACGAAGCAGCCGCTATCCCCCGTTCCCCGGCCGGCGCCGCCACGCCGGGATTACCGACCCGACAGGATCCCGCGCAGGTACGCGATGCGCTTCCCGGGAGCGTCGTCGCCGGGACTCAGGGCCGCCGCGCGCAGGTAGAGGCCGATCGCCTCCTCCCACCGATGCTCCCGCTCCCGCAGCGCGGCCAGATCCATGAGGGCCGTGGCGTCGTTGGGGTCGAGCCTCAAGCCCTCTTCGAACGCGTGCGACGCCGCGGCCACGTCCCCTTGCGATGCTTCCAGGACGCCCAGATTCACCCAGGCCTCGGAGTAGCTCGGCCGGTCCTCCAAGGCGATCTTGTAGTGGCTCATCGCCTCGCCGGCGTGCCCCTCGGTCTGGAGCATCGCCGCCAGCGAATACTCCGCATCGGCGTTCATTCGCGACGACATTCCGCCCTGGCCCAGATTGCACACCGCATAGGTCGCGGCGACCCCCGCCAGGGAGGCGGCCTTCCGCGCCGGCGCGGCCGTGACAAACCAGCGGACGGCCTCCGCCGCGAAAATCGCGAGATACGGGACGAGCGGGGCGCGGTACCGGGCGGCGACGAAGAACGCGACGATCGAGAGCGCGTAGGCGACGACCAGGCACGCGAGAAGCGGGGCGCGCCTCCACGCCACCACCAGTCCCAGCACGGCGAGGGGGGCGAGCAGGCCGAACGGGAAGGCGAGGCCCGGCGCCTTCCAGAGCAGAACCGAGAGAACAGGCGAGTATTGCCGGGAAGGATAGATGGCCTGATTCCTGAAGATCTCATCCCCCCCGAGGAGGAGTCGCACCTTCTTCAGTTGGAGCCGGAGAAAGTCGATTGGGTCCTCCAGCGCCCATTGGAATACCCGCCGGGCGAAATAGTCGGACCAGCCGCTATGCGTCCGGATTCCGTGCTCGTAGGGCTCTTTGGTCAGCTCGGTCCAATGATGATCGGGCCGGATCTGGACCGTCTCCTCGTAGCGGGGGTTATTCCCGATATAGAGGTTGATTCCCGCGTTGGTCGAGATAAGGACCGCTTCCCCGCCCTTCACCGCGTTCCGAATCGTCACGGGCGCGATGACGAGTGCCGCGGCCAGAATCACGACATGCGCGTGGCGTCTCGCGAACGCGGCGAAGATCGGGACGAACAGCAGGGTTGTGGCCGTCACCAAGGACGCGGCCCCCGCCGCGAGGCCCGCGCCGGCCCAAAATCGGCCCGGTCGCGCGGCCCCAGCGGCCGCGATCGCGAGCGCCACCGCGAGGAGCTGGAGCGCGATCGTGAACGAGACCCCGAGCAGCTCCCCGTCGAAGTAGATCAGCGTCCCGTAGCACGCCGTAACGATTCCCGCGGCCAACCCCACGCGCGGGCCGAACTGGCGCGCGCCGATCCACGCGGTGAGGGCCGCCGCGGCCGAGCCGAGGATCGCCTGGAGCAGGCGGGGAGCGAAGAAATCGGTCGGGCCGGTGATCGCGTAGACGAGCGCGAGGATGTACGAGTACCCGGGAGGCTGCCAGAACACGGCGTCGGGGTGGCCGTGCCCCGCGAGGATGGACCGCGCAGCGTCGTGATAGGTCCACGCGTCGATGATGGGATGGGTGAAGTAGGGGCTCCGGCGCATCGCGAGGATGTTCGCGACGCGCAGCGCGAGCGCGGCGAGGAATATCCAGACGAGGGCTGCCGGAGGGAGGAAGGTCCGCGCCCCCGTGGCTCCGCCGCGGCCGGCAGGCCGGCGAGCGGTCGATGGTGTGGCTCTCCCCCGGGATTTCGCGGCCTTCTTCATGGGCGGGTGGAGAGTTTAGGCCACCCGCCGGACGCGCGGAAGCGCCGTCTACCGCACGAGCGCCACCCGCCGCGCGAGCGTCCACCCGACGCCGCGCAAGCGAAGGAAGTAGACGCCGGACGGTGCGCTGGCGCCGCTCTCCAGCCTGCCGTCCCATCGGAATGGGGTCTTCCCCGCGTACGTGAGTCCCCGCCTCAGGGTACGGACATGGCGCCCGGTAAGGTCGAAGACGTCGAGCGAGACCGTCTCGTTTTGCGGGAGCTCGATCTCGGCATCCAAGGTCGAGCGGAACGGGACGGGGCTCAGGAATCGAATGCCGGCCCGCGCCGGCGGCGCCGGCGGCGCGGAGACTCCGGTCGGGGCCGACGACTGGACGCGCGTGATCACGGTGACGCTCTCGCGGGCGGCCGGCGCCACCGGACCGAATGCGAACCCGAGCGCCAATCCCACGAAGGCCGGCCCCGCGGACGTGCCGCCCGCGAGCGGCTGGTCCTGGGCGACGCGCGCGGCGAGCTGGGAAGCGGTGTCCACGTCGGCGCTGTAGACGGCGCCCAAGGACCCCGAGCCGGAGTGGACGATCCAGCGATTCGGCGAGATCGCGTCATACTGCACCAGCTTCGCCGTCGTCCCCACGCCGGCAGGCGCGGCGGTCGTGGCGCCGTCCGGATCGCCCCGAAGGCGCGGGGTGATCACGTCGACGTACGTCAGGTCGCGAGGTCCCGACGCCCGATTGGTGAACACGAATTTGCGGGTCACCGTGCCCGCGGCGGCATCGACGCAGGTCTCGAGATCGATGTCGAACGGATCCAAAAAGACGTGCGACGTGAGGCAGCTCCCCGAGATGTCCGTGCAATCGCGGATCCGCGCGTCCCTGAGGTACCCGACTCCCCGGATCCGGCTCCCTGCGTCCGCGAAGGGAACGATGCCGGTAAGGATCGCGTTCCCGACCGCGCTCGACCCGAGCGTATCTCCCAGCGCGATGCGAACCCGGAGCGCCGGCATGTCCGCCTCGAGCACCGGGGCCTTGGGGACGATCTTGAAGACCTCGCCGCCCTGGTCGCAGATGTAGAGCTCGCCCCGCGCGTCCTCGCCGAAGCTCGTGATGCTGTTGATCGCGAGCCCGCCGCCCGGCGCGAGCTCGGCCGTGCGGTCCGTCACGTTCGTAAGCGTTCCGCCCTGGAACTGACCCGACCAGATCTCCGCGGTGCAGTAGTCCGCGAAGAAGTACACGCCACTCCAGTCGGGAATGGCGCAGCCCCGGTAGATGTACCCACCCGTGATCGCGCAGCGGCCCAAGGTGTGCCCGTATTCATAGTCAGGGAACACCTTGGGACAACCCGGCGCCGAGCACGACCCGCACGGGGTCGTGGTGCTCGGAGCGAAGGCGAGCGTTCCCTCGAAGCAGCGCCAGCCGTAGTTCGCGCCCGCTCCGGTCCCCGCGGGGACGAAGTCGATCTCCTCGCGCTGGCTCTGGCCCACGTCCGCGATCACGAGGTCGTGGGTCTTCCGGTCGAAGCTGTTGCGCCAAGGATTCCGGAGCCCGAACGCCCAGATCTCGTCCAGGCCCGGTGTCGCTCCGAAGTACGGATTGGTGGGCGGGCTCGTGTAGCCCGCCCCGCTCACGTCCAGGCGGAGCAGCTTCCCGAGAAGCGTATTCAAGTTCTGCGCCCGGTCTTCCGGATCGCCACCGCTCCCTCCGTCCCCCGTGGCGACATAGAGGTACCCATCCGGACCGAACGCAAGCCATCCGCCGTTGTGATTGTCGTACGGGTCCGGGATCGTGAGGATTCGCGTCCCGCCCGGATTGGCGATGTCGGGGTTTCCGGAGACGGTGTACCGCGCCACGACGTCCGCCCCCGTCGAGTCGCTGTAGTCAATGTAGAAACGCCCGCTCGTGGCGTAGTCGGGCGCGAACGCGAGCCCCAGGAGCCCCTGCTCGCCCCCCGTCGCGAGGAGACCGGTCGTGAGGAACGGCGTGCCCAGCACCGCGCCGTTCTTGAAGATCTTGATGCGGCCGCGATTGTCCGTGCCGCGCTGCTCGACGATGAAGAGGCGGGTCGTGTCGCCGGGCGGCGCCGCGACGTAGAGCGGCATGCTGAGGCCGCTGGCGATGCGGACCGTCGTCAGCGGCGTGGCCGAGCGGGCCTCGCGGACTCCGGTAGTGGAGGCGACGAGGCAGATCAGGATCAAGAATCGACGCATGATGAGATGCGCCGGCCCCGGCGGCTTCCGCCGCCGGAGCCCGGCGCGTGGATCAGCCGCGCGGTCGCGCGCGGTCGACGTTCCGGCTCCCCGGCCGGAACGGTTCTTTGAGCACGACCTTGACGCCCGAGATCGTCTTCGTCATGACGGTCTGGACCTGCTCCAATGCGCTGGAGCTGATCTCGCCTGCCGCCTGAATGGCGCCCGAACCGGCGGCCGACGCGGCCTCTTCCGCGCTCATGCCCAAATCGCGGGCGGCTTCGATCGCGCCTTCCACCGCTCCCTTCGCGGCTTCGGCAACGCTCCCGCCCACGTCAAATGCCCCCTTGACCACGGCGGCGGCGCTCGTGCTCACGGTCTCCGCGCCGACCTTGCCGACTTGCTGGGTGCCCTTGAGGGCGCCCACCATGATCGACTTGGCGGCGCCGCCGACTTCGCCGCCGACATCACTCACGGCGCGCACGGCCCCGGTGATCGTGTCGACGACAAGGCCGAGAAGCTCTGATCCCACCAAGCGAGTGCCTTTGATGGAGTGCGCGAGCATTCCGCTCACTGCGTCCACGGTGGCTTTCCCGACATCGCCGACTCCACCAATCGCGGAGACGATGTAGTCCCTCGTCTCCGACACGAAATTCGTCTGCTCCCTGTAGCTCCGGGTCCCGCCGTTCATGTCCCTGGCATTCATGGTGTACCTCCTTCCGCGGGGCGTTTTCTGCATGGCATATGCCACACGGGTCCCCCGTCCCCCTTAAAGGGCCCCGAACTCCCCACGGCTCAACCGTATCGGGGGTTTCCCGCGGGGAGGGCGGAGTGGCCCCAGCGCGGCCCGACGGGCCCGGGCGCGTCCCACCCCGTACACTGCACCGTATCGGACGCAATGCCGGAAACGCGAAGACCCCGGCGACGCCTGCCGCCGGGGTCCTTCTCACCTCTTCGTTGGGTTGGCTCGATCAGCCCGCGGGCTTGCGCATCTCGCTGGCCTTCCTCAACGCCTCGAGCGCCTGCTCGACCGCGCGGCGCACTTCCTGCCGCACGCTCGTCACCTCGCGATTCAGGATCGCGAATGCGGCCGGCGTCCCGATCCATGCGAGCGCCATCGCCGCCTCCCCCCGCCCACCCTCCGGACCCGAGCGGAACAATCCTCCGCGCGTCAGAATCTTCTCCAGGCGCGGCACCATGGCGTCCGATCCCGCCCGGCCGAAGGCCATGAAGAACGAGGTTCGCTCCTCGGCGTCGCGGCCGGCGAACTCCGGAGACTCGATGACGCTCCAGAGTACTTGGGCCGCTCGTTCGTCCACCCGCTTGACGACCGTCTGGGCGACGAGGATGCGCACGCTTCGGTCGGGGTCGCGGAGGGCGGAGTTCAAGTAGGCGCGGCTCACGGCGCTGTCGATGCCGCTTAGGGCACGCACGGCTTCCCTCCGAACCCGCACGTCCTGGTGGTAGAGCGCCTCGCCCAGCGCGCGCTCCACGCCCTGGTGCCCGATCCGGCCGAGGACGAAGAGGAGGTTTCGCACGACGAACCATCGGGGATCCCAGAGACGCTGGATCAACACGTCGACGTTGCTCCTGCATAAGATCGCGAGCGCTTCGCACAGGGCTCGCCGCGTCCTTCGATCCTGGGCCTCGCCCAGGAGGTCGCAGAGCGTCGGGGCGGCCGCGGTCCCAAGCAGAACGAAGAACTTCGTGAGGTCGGGCAAGTTGATGTCCGCCCGTGACCGGAGCGCCGCGGCGAACCGGACCATGAGGTCGGGCCGGGCGATCTTTTGAATGACCTGGTCGGTCGCCGCCTGGAATTCCCCCTGCGAGGCGGCCTTGGAGCTTGGAATCGCGCGAAACTGCTCGAGAAGGTCCCTCGCGCGCTCCACGTTGCCTGCCTCGATTTCGTACTCGAGAAGGTGGATCATCGTCGAGGCCATCTCGAGGTACTCCACCGGGCTTTCCTCCGCGTGGAGGATCATGGAGAAAATCTCCAAGAGCTGGTCCTGGGGCGAGTTGACTTCCTCGATCCTCGCGACCATGCGGATGTTCTCCGCCTCGACGTCGGTGAGCGCGAATCGATTCTCGGGATACTCCCGGCGATCGGGCGTATCCCCCGTCCGGAATGCCCAGTCGTCCGACCGCCCCGTGGGCAGCGCTCTCTCAGCCGTCCCGCGATCCGGATCGTCGTCCGTTCCCAGCGGCCATGGAATCCCATGGTCTCCCGAAGCGGCGCCGCTCGCCGGCGACTCGGAGCGCTCGCGGAGCTCCAGCTCCGCCGCCGAGACGCAGGTGTATTCGATGCGTTCGAAGCATTGATCCCAGAGGAGCGTCACCGCGTCGTCCGAGCATTGCTCGCCCTCGTCGGACGCCGATCTCAAGACATTCACGAGCGCGCGCAATTCACCGGAGTCGACACCCTGGCGCAGGGTCAGCTGCTGGACGCCCGCGTAGTAGAGCGCGGCGGGAATCGATTCCTTCTCGGTCGCGGTGTGGTAGACGACGTGGCCGGTATAGGAGAAGTGGGATTCCCCCACCGCGATCGTAAGGTCCCCCAACTGCCGCAGGCAGGCTTGGGTGCGCAGGCCGAGGTCGTCCGCGAGGCGCTGAAGGACCATTTCCTCACGGGTCGGAAGCCTGTATGTCTCCACCGTTCGCACAAGGGCCTCGGCCCAGGCGGATACCATATCGAGATCGGCCGCGAGGAGCTGGTCGCGAAGCCGTTCCGGAGTGACCTTGGGCCCTGTTTGATTCGGCGGCGCGCTCTGGTCCATATCGCGGTATGGATCGGCCCGATACATCCGTAACTTTAGCCGCGCCAAGGCGCTGAGGGGCGCCAGGGTCGCGCCGGCAGCCCCCCTCCGTCGCTTGCGTCCCGCTCCCAACCGGTCTACGCTCCGCGCTCCCTACACACCGACACCAGAGGTCCCCATGCGCATCGGAACCCCGCTCTCCGAAACGGCGACGAAGGTCATGCTCCTGGGCGCCGGGGAGCTGGGCAAAGAGGTCATCATCGCCCTCCAACGCTTGGGCGTGGAGGTGATCGCGGTGGACCGCTACGCCCACGCGCCGGGGCATCACCTCGCGCACCGTTTCCACGTCATCGACATGACGGACGCCGCCGCGCTGCGCGCGCTTGTCGAGGCGGAGCGCCCTCACATCATCGTGCCGGAGATCGAGGCGATCGCGACGGACGAGCTGAAGCGGATCGAGGATGCGGGCCTCGCGACGGTGATTCCCACCGCGCGCGCCGCCCAGCTCACCATGAATCGCGAGGGCATACGCCGTCTCGCGGCGGAAACGCTCCGCCTCCCGACATCCCGGTACGAATTCGCCGAGTCCGCCGAGCAGGTCCGGAACGCGGCGACCCACCTGGGCTTTCCCTGTCTGATCAAGCCGGTCATGTCCTCCTCCGGCAAGGGGCAATCGGTGCTCGATCGGATCGGCGACGTCGAGAAGGCGTGGACCTACGCGATCAGCTCCGGGCGCGTGAATCGCGGCCGGGTCATCGTCGAAGAGATGGTCCGCTTCGACTACGAGATCACGCTGCTCACGGTCCGCTCGCTGGACGAGCGCGGCACGCCAGCGACCTCGTATTGCGAGCCGGTCGGCCACGTGCAGGTGAAGGGCGACTACGTCGAGAGCTGGCAGCCGCAGCCGATGTCCGATACGGCGATCTCGCGGGCGCGGAACATCGCCAAGACCGTGACCGACGAGCTGGGTGGGCGCGGAATCTTCGGGGTCGAGCTGTTCGTGAGGGGCGACGACGTTCTCTTCAGCGAGGTGAGCCCCCGCCCGCACGACACCGGAATGGTGACGATGGTCACGCAGATGCAGAGCGAGTTCGACCTCCACGCGCGAGCGATCCTTGGCCTCCCCGTGAGCACCGACATGCGCTCCCCCGGAGCGAGCGCGGTGATCTACGGCGGGATGGATGGGAAGGGCATCACGTTCGAGGGCGTGGACGAAGCCCTGCGCGTGCCCCGATCCGACCTGCGATTGTTCGGAAAGCCGGAGGCCTTCACCCGGCGCCGGATGGGGGTCGCCCTGGCCTACGGCGCCGACGTGGCCGACGCGCGCCGCCGCGCCAAGCTCTGCGCCGGCAAGGTTCGACCGGTCAAGGTGTGAAGGGAGGGGTGCGGGTGATGTTCGTCTCGAGCGGTACCGCAGGGGCTCCTTGCTGGCAGCGTGCGATCGCCGGAGCCCTCCTCGCCGCGGCGCTGTGCAGCACCGGTTGCGCCGCATCGCGGAGTCAGCGGACCGCCTACCTGCAAGTCATTCGCCCTGACCAGAGGCCGCCGCTCGTGGGCGCTCGGGCCGCGGCCGACTCGCTTTTCGGGGACGGCCGACAGAGCCGGCGCGGGGACGGAATATCCGAGGAAGTGCGGGACTCCCTCGACGCGCTCGTCCGGCGCTTTACGCCGACCCTCGTGCTTCCAAAAGATGATGCCATCCGTGTCGGCGGCCGGCGATACCAGCTGGTCCCCTGCGACCCCTGGGTGCTCGCCGACACGCTCCACATCGACCGGATCGACGCGGCGCCGTACCAGCTTCGGTCGTACGAGAGCGTCCCCCTCCGCGATCTCGCGCCGGATTCCCTGGCGCGCCTGGTGGACGCGGCGTCCCAGTATCAGAGCGACCCGGATCACCTCGAAATCTGGTATTTCGACTTCCCTGGAGAGTCCCCCCGGCACTGGTGGAAGGAATACGGGCGGCTCCGCGAAGGACCCGACAGCGCCCGCTGGGCGGCGCCGGTTACGTGGGTCCACCCGTACCTCGACGCCACGGGGCGCGTCGTGCTCCAGTATTGGTTCTTCTACCCCTTCAACGACTACATGAGCGACCACGAGGGCGATTGGGAGCACGTCAACGTGGCCCTCAATGAAGACCGCGCTTCGATCCGGGAGATCCACTACTACTTCCATGGGCGGAGCGTGCGCCTCCCTCAGGGCAAATACCTCCCACAGATCCAGGACGGGACGCATCCCGTCGTGTACGTGGGCGGGCGCGCCTATATGGTTTCGGACTACCCGATGCGCCTGATCAACGGGGATCACAACTCCGGCTCGCACGGGAATTACCCCTATCCCGGCGAATGGGAGGCGGCCGCCGCGCTTGGCCATACGGAAAGCGTCGCGGGGCCGGGGGCCGACGCGGACCGAATCGTGTCCCACGACCAATTCCGCGCGGTGGTGACTCCCGAAGCGAGCCGGATCGACTATCGAGCGCACCCCGAGGTTCTTCGCGATTGGGCTCCGCTCCTCCTCCCGGTGAGATGGGGATTTCCGAGCGGCCCCTCGCTCGCATCGGTCATCAAACTGACGGACGTGGGCAATCGCGCGCCCTTCGGGCCGGCCTTCAACGCCGGCTGGAACCGCGCCGCGCCGGGCCTCGCCTATCCCAATTATCGCGTGCGACGGATTCCGGCGATGCGGTCCTACCTGGAGGACCTGCTCCAACCGTGGTACTACGCTTACATCTTTCGCCATCCTCGATATGTGAACGACACCCGCGGCTCGCTCGAGCGCCAGGAGCTGGAACGCCTCGGGCTCGCACCTCGAAGCGGCTGGAACGAGCGAGGAATCGGCTCCCCGATTCTCGGGCTTCACGTCGGATTCCCACGCGGGGATTTCGCGGACCGGTATGGGAATTCGGTCGGCTTCCTGTTGTGGCGGAATCTCTGGGTGAAAGCCCGCTTCGGCGCGCTGGAGCTGAACGGCGGCTACCAGAAATTCCAGACTCAGGAGAAGGGCGCGGGCTCGATCTTCGTTTATCCCGTTACCGCCAACGTCGCCGTTCGCGGGCCCGAGGGTCTCCTGCGTCCCTACGTCACGCTCGGAGTAGGACCGAGCGGTTGGGAATCGAGGCAGCGCATCCCCGGCACGAAGTCGAAGATTGTGACCTCCGGGTGGGGGGGCGGAGCGACCGCATCCTTGGGCATCGAATATTACCTACGGCCGAGAGTGGCGTTTGATCTCGGGCTGCGGTACACGGACCTGGCCGGGCCCGGCTCCGGAGCGGGCTTCGACGGTAATCGGCTCCGCGCCGTCAGTCTCTGGGCCGGGCACTACGTGCGCTTCTAGCCCAATCCGAGTCGCCGCAATATCTGCCGGAACCGGGGAGCGTCCCGGAGCGCGTCGAAACGCGAGTCCACCCCGAGATCCTTGACGCCGGAGGGCTGCTCCCGGCACGCCTTCTCGATCCAATCGAGGCACTCGTCACGAGCGCGAGCGTTGGATTGGCCGGCTCTCGCCAATCCCACCCAGACCAACCCGATGTCGAACGGGACCGACTGCCCTTGAGCGGAACGCCCCTCCAGCTCCTTGAGGACCTGCCCGGCCTCCGGGCTCCTTCCCGCGCGGCCCAGGGCGTATCCGAGCCCTCCAAGGACATACGATCCGCCTCCCGCGAGGGTTCGCGCGGTATTGCAGGACGCGATCGCCGAATCGATCGCCCCGCTCTGCGCGAACGCCATCGCGAGATAGAGATGCGTCGGCGCGAAGGCCGGATCGAGGTCGCGTCCGAGCCGATGCTGCCGGATCGCGTCGTCGTATCGTCTGGCGAAAAAGAATACGTCGCCGAGATTGGCGTTCATGATCGGCGAGAGAGGGTCGAGCTCGAGAGCGAGCCGCGCCTCGGCGATCGCCTCTTGGAACCGCCCTTTGTCTCGAAGCAGGATCGAGTACCAGTGATGCGCCGTGGCGTAGCTCGGCCGAAGCTCGATGGCTCGCTTGAAATCGGCCTCCGCCCCGGCCCAATCCCACCGGCGGTAGAGTTTCACCATGCCGAGCGCCGGGTAGGCCTCCGCCAGCTGATCGTCGATCTCGAGCGCCTTCCGCGCGGCCTCCTCGGCGCGCGGCAGGGCCTCGTCCGCCCGTAGCCCCGAGTAGAGATCGAGGAGAACATAGACGTCGGCCAGGCCGGCGTAAGCGAGCCCGAGCTGCGGATCGATCTCGGCGGCCCTCAGGAAATGCCGGCGCGCCTCCTCGAGCCCTGCCTGGGTTCGCTTGCTCCACTCGTGGCGACCCTTCAGATATTCGTCATAGGCTTCGGGATTGACGCGGCCGGCGCGTGCGAGACGCTCTCTCTCCTTCGCCGTCAGTCGGACGTGAACTTGACCGGCGATCGCCTCCGACAAATCCCGCTGCAGCGCGAAGACATCGCCCACCTCTCGTTCATATGTGTTCGCCCACAGATTCCGGTCCTCCGCCGCCGCGACCAGCTGCGCGCTGATCCGAACATGGCTGCCCGAGCGGAGCACCGCGCCTTCCACCACGGCGTCCACGTGGAGCTCCCGCGCGATGTCGGGCAGTGCCTTGCTGGTTCCTCGATACCGCATGACGGATGTCCGCGAGATCACCCGCAGGCTGCCGATCTGCGCCAGTCGCGCGATCAAGGCGTCGGTCATGCCATCCGCGAAGTAGCCCTGCTCCGAGCCGCCCGACAAGTCGTTGAGGGGCAGCACGGCAAGAGACTCGATGCGCCCGAGAGCGGGGCCGCGCAAGACACCGAGGCGGGAAGCGACGACGATCGCGACCGTCGCGAGCACGACCGCGGCGATCGCCCCCGCCATCGCCCATGGCCGGCGGCGGCGAGCGCGCGGGGCGGCCAGGGTCGTTCGCGTGGCGCCGATGCTTTGCAAGGCCGCCACGACCTCGCTCGCCATCGCATACCGAACGCTGGGGTCCTTCTCCAAGCATTTGAGAATGATCCCCTCGAGGCCCTCCGACAAATTGGGCGCGATCGCGGTGGGCTTTCTTGGGGAATCCTTGAGCACAGCCTCGATGAGCGAGGCGGTCGTGTCCTGCGCGAATGCGCGGGCGCCGGTCGCGATCTCGTAGAGCACGGCACCCAAGGCATAGATATCGACGCGCGCATCCGCTTCAACCCCGCGGAACAGCTCGGGAGCCATGTACGGCAGGGTCCCGGCGATCATTCCCGGCTGGGTGAGGCTCTCCGTGTTCCGCAGATCCGGCTCCAGTGTCTTCGCGAGGCCGAAGTCGAGGACCTTCACCGCACCCCGATCGGTCAGCATCACGTTCCCCGGTTTCAGGTCCCGATGGACGATTCCCGCGGCGTGTGCCTCCTCGAGAGCCTCGGCAATCTGGACGCCGATCGACAGGACCTCCGCCTCGGTGAAGCCGGCTTGGAGCCGGCGGGCAAGGTTCTCCCCTCGGACGAACTCCATGACGAGAAAGTCGACCCCGCCCTCGGAGTCGAAGTCATAAATAATGTTGATGTGGGCGTGGTTGAGCTTCGAAAGGGCGCGTGCCTCCCTGCGGAGACGCTTGCGCGCGGCCTCATCCGCGACGAGGCTCGCCGACAGGACCTTGAGCGCGACATCCCGGTCAAGGCGCTCGTCTCGGGCAAGATAGACGACACCCATGCCGCCGGCGCCGAGCTGTTCGGTGATGCGGTAATGGGAGAGGATCTTGCCGATCATTGGCCTTCCGCGGGCTGCTCCGGAGCGACTGGCGAGGCGACCGTCCGGGGACGATGTACCTAAGTCCGCGCTGAAACAATCGTCAATTCATCTGCGAGGATTGCTGTGGCGCGGCCGTGTGGCCGGATCAGCGCCCTTTCGGCTTGATGATCTCGCGGAGCGCGGCGTTGCTGCTCTTGGGCGAGGTCGTGGTCTTGTCGCGATCCGGCGTATCGGGGACCTCAGAGGAGCCGATCGGCGGCGGCGTGGGCAGGTCGGAGGAGTTTGAGATCCCGGGCGGAGTCGAGCCGTCCGAAGGCTGGCTCTCGCGCGGCTTGGGACGCTCTTCGTCCCGGACCGACGGGTTTACATAGGAGGGCGCGTAGGACGGCGGACGGGACCCGAACGAGTCGGCCGGAGGAGCGGGAGGGGCGGCGATGCCGGCCGGCTGAGACTCGGCGATGGGAGATCCGTCCCCGGGGCGCGAAGGCGACGGGACGCGGACCGAGTTTGTGAGCCAATCCAGCAGGAACGAGCCCAGCACGAGGGCACCCAGAAAGTAGATGAAATATCGATAGCGCCTGTACATCGTGATCCCCCCGAGTCTTATCCCCTCCGAAATATCGGCAACCCCCCTCGTCTCCTTAACGAGGGGGGTTGCGTGGTGGGACCTAACCTCAGTTCTGCCCTGATGCTACCAGCCTGCTTTGCCTCCACCTTGAACGCGGTAGGTCGAGAAGTGCCAGAGCGGGGCCGTGACGGTGAGGTCGAGGAGACTGACCACACAGCCCGCCACGGTCTCCCACTGACCCGTAGCCGGGTTGTAGTAGCCGATCGTGGCGATGGAGAGGAGCGAGCGGTCCATCGGCCGCGCGTCGGCCACGAGGAGGACCGGCAGGAGGAACCGGTTCGCCGAGGCCGGCGAGATGCTCAGGTTGACGACCGGCTTCGTGAGGTCCGGCTGCGACACGGTAATCGTCGCGGTCTGGAGAAGGGCGGCGGGCGGGACGATGACCGTGAAATTGCCGACGGCCACGGTGCCACCGAGGAGGCCAATGGTCTTCGTCTTGGTCGTCGTGGAATTGGAGCCGCCGCCAAGGAGATTGAGGCCCAGCACCCCGGCGGGCGCCGTATCGGTGGCGATCGCCGTGTCCGTGGCCGTCGCGCTGGATCCGTCGAGCTGGGGCTTCGTCGGCAGATCGGAGCATCCTGCGACCGCGAGCAGGGCCGCCAAGCTGAGGGCGAGAGTCAGTGCGAACCGGGAGCCACGGGACTTCATGATTTTCTCCTTTATGGGCCGCCGCCTCGGGGAGCCGCGCCGCCGTTCAGCCGGCGAGAGTCCCGGGGCTACACTTCGTGGGCGTAGACAAAGGCATCGGCCGTGCCCAATGAGGGGGAGCGCCGGGTTGCTTCTCGCACGAGGGCCGTGTAGGACGGAGTCTTAGTGGGCGACGTGGCTTGGGCGGTGGCCGGATAGAGCCACGGAGACCCCCTGTGCGCAAAGCACGACGGGGGTGTTGGTTCCGGAGCCCCTACCTGGGGATTCTCGCGGGGTTTGTGGGGCGGATCGCGCAGCGGGGCCGCGGCTGGTCGCCGAAGCGGCTAGCGCGCTAGTGTGAGGGCGCGAGCCAGGGCGAATTGAGAATGTGTAAAACGAGCACGGTGGTTGTGGCCCAACCTGCCCGACCCCCGAACGTCCCGAGCCTTCTCGCGCGAACCCAGTAGTAGGCGCAGCAGAGCGCGATCGTCCACAGCTCCACCCACCAGTAGCCTACCGGCATCGATTTCCAGAGTCCAAAACCGAGGTGGATGCTCGAGCCCGGCCAGAGCGCGAGGTCGGGCGGATGCATCGGGACATCGAGGAGGAAGTGGGAGAAGACCGAGAAGGCGAGCACCATTGCCACAGCCCGCCCCTGACCGAGAAACGCGGCCCCGAACAATCCCGCCCACACGAGCGACATCGCGAGCGAGTGGGACCAGTCGATGTAATCCAAGGAAAATCCCGGCGGGACGCCCGGCGTCATGGTCACGCGCTCGATCCCGAGCAGAACAAACGGGCCGAAGAGCAGGTCCAGGAGACCCACCCCGAGGAGCACCGCCCAGGTGGGGGCGCGAGGCTCCTTCGCCTTGATGGCCAGCCCGAACGCGAGATGCCCGGCGTACATCAGCGCGGCCCAGGCGGCTTCGCGGCCTCGCGGCTCTTCGCGCGCGGCCGGTCGAGCCATGCAAGGAGGGGCACGGGGATCAGGAACGCTACGAAGCAGAAGATCGCGAACGTCTGGGCGGTCATGGTTTGCCAGGGTAGGCCGGGCGTGCCTCCTCCTTCAATCCCCCACTTTGCTCAGGCTCTCCCGCGCGAGGCGCAGCTGCTCGCGGGCCTCGTCGTTCCGCGGGTCCTCCCTGAGCGCGGCTTCCAGCGCCTCGACGGTCTTGTCCTTCTGGCCGAGCTTCCAGTAGATCGCGCCGAGGTTGTAGTAGAGCACCGAAGCGTGCCCCGGATCCCAGCCCTTCTGTCTCAGG